>NZ_FR892605.1:5955-15085 GCF_000436015.1 Prevotella sp. CAG:592
GAGCACACACATGATGAGGAAACCATAAAGCCATAGACTCATGACCCTACGCCAAAGGCCGGGCTGCAAGAGTCTATGGCTTGTTTTTATAAAGAATGGCGGACAACAACGCCATATAGAAGGCAACGGCAAATACGCGGAACACGAAAAGAGCAATCACCAAGCCTCATCCGCCAGACCTGCAGACAAGAACCCATCAGAGAGAAAAACAACAAACAAAACAACGAAACAAAAGGAAGGAGAAAAAGAAATGGCAAACTTCATCACCAAAAACATACCAAACACCATAACCTGCTGCAACCTCATATCAGGCTGCATAGCCACATCTTTCGCATTCGTCAACCGCCCTGAACTGGCTCTGTTGTGGATAATCATAGGTGCCGTGTTCGACTTCTTCGACGGCATGAGCGCAAGACTGCTCGGAGTGTCGTCGCCGATAGGAAAAGAACTGGACTCGCTCGCCGACGACATCACGTTCGGAGTAGCACCGGCAACTATGGTGTTCGCCGAACTTGCCGTGATGGACTATCCCGCCACTCTCGAACCGCTGCGGCAATACCTGCCATACTTCGCATACATAATGGCGGCATTCTCAGCGCTCAGACTCGCGAAGTTCAACCTCGACACCCGACAGGCCACATCGTTCATCGGACTGCCGACACCTGCCAATGCCCTGTTCTGGGGATCGCTCATCGTGGGAGCAAGAGACCTGCTGGAGGCTTCGCCATACAACGTGTTCATCGTAATGGCAATGGTACTGCTGACCAGCTACATACTGATTGCCGAAATACCGATATTCGCATTGAAATTCAAAAACTGGGGATGGAAAGGAAACGAAGTGAAATACATATTCATCATAACCTGCATCCCGCTGATAGCCTTTTTCCAACTCTCGGCATTCGCCATAATAATAGCATGGTATGTCATTCTGTCGGTTTGCGTGAACAAGACAGCAAAGAAAACCGCCCCTGCCAACGACCCGAAGGCATAGGAACACCCTCTGCCGGACAAATGGCATCATATTTGCCGGTCCAAAGACAGAAGCGACTGCTCACCCCTATGCGAATATCGTCATTATTCAAGGTAAGGGAGAGAGCGGCATAACGACAGTACTCACCAAAACATCTCAACATGGAACTGCTATTATACATCATACTCTTCTTCTTCATCTACTGGGGAATAAGGGGTGCAATAAAACTCTTTGTGATATTCAGACAGATACACAAAGTGAAAAAGCAATTCGACGATCTCAACAAACAGTGGAACGGCAACAACCCATTCGGCGACAATGCACAAGGCGGATTCGGAAACGGCACTTCCCATAGCGGATTCGGGAGCAACCCAAACACAGGCAACAGCCAAACCTCCGGCAATGCCAGTTCCTCACGCCGCTACACCACTACGACTGGCGACGTGATAGAAGACCGCCGCACCGAAGACGAGATAAACCGCCGCATATTCACCCAAGACGAAGGAGAATATGTGGACTTCGAGGAAGTGGAATAAGCAGAATACCTTTTGACGAATTAGGGGCGTTTTTTAAGCAACAGAGACTCATTATTCGGATTTTTTATCTACTTTTGTAAATGAAACAAAACAGAACGTTATGATTATACATGTAGCCAATCCGATTTACGACTCCGTGTTCAAATATCTCATGGAAGACGAGCGCATAGCCAAGACCATACTGTCGGCTTTGCTGAAGAAAGAAGTGATCCACGTGACGGTGCGTCCACATGAATACAGCAACACCACACGCGACACCCTGTCTATGTTCCGCATAGATTTTGCGGCGACAGTGCGTGAGCGCGAAGGCGGTGCGATAAAGGACCGCATTGTTCTGATAGAGCTGCAGAAGACATGGCTCAACACCGAGACCCTGCGTTTCCGCCAATATCTCGGAGCCCAATACAGCAACAAGAACAACATGCGCGAAGCCGATGAGAAAGGCTTTGCCTACCCGATGGTAGCTGTTTATCTCCTCGGGCACAAGGTGGGAAACATCAAGGAACCGATAGTATATGTCAATCATGACGTGTTTGACTATAACGGAAACGTCGTGGCCGACGTCAATGAAGAGCCTTTTGTGGAAAGTCTGACCCACAATAGCATTATTGTGCAGATTCCTCTTCTGCATGGCAATGTGAACAACAGACTTGAGAAGGTGCTCAGCGTGTTCGACCAGACCCAAGTTGAGGGCGACACGCAACAGGTACTTAAAATAGACGAAGACAAGTATGCTGATGACAGCGACATGCTGTACGTGCTGCATAAGCTCACAGCTGCTGCCGCAAATTCAGAGATGCGTCAGGACATGAATGTAGAGGATGAATACTACAAAGCCATTGAAGACCGTGATACAGCTATAATGCAGCGCGACAAAATGCTCAAGGAGCAAGAGCAGCAGTTGTCACAGCAGAGCGAACAGTTGTCACAGCAGAGCGAACAGTTGACTTTGAAGGATGAACAGCTACGCAATATGGCTAAAGCGTTGTTTGCCAAAGGAATGACAGAGGAGCAGATTTCGACAATGACTGGCATTAGTCTTGAAAACGTAGTGAAACTTCTGAAATAGGAAATAAGAAAACATGAAGAAACAGGAATATGCCAAAGTCAACAAAGAATGGCTATTGGAGAAAGCAAAGGAAGAGGGGGTCAGGGAGATTCCCGGAGGCATATATTATAAGGTATTGAAGGAGGGACTCGGCGACGGGCGACACCCGTCGAGGCGCAGCATCGTGACCGCCCACTATACGGGACGCACGATAAACGGCAAGAAATTCGACTCCTCGCTCGGCGGTGCACCGCTCGCCGTGCGCCTCTGCGACCTCATCGATGGATGGATTATCGCCATGCAGCAGATGTGTGTGGGCGACAAATGGGAGGTGTACATACCGGCAGAGAAAGGCTACGGCAAGTTCTCGCAACCGGGAATACCTGGCGGCTCCACGCTCATCTTCGAGATCGAGCTGTTGGGCATTGCCTGACAGGGTATATCCAGAAGATTATCCAGCCTATACTTCACGAGGCAAAAAACATATACTTTTGACTCGTAAAACATAGGCCTACGCTTCAGATACTATACAGATGAGTTCACACTTGGCGAGAAAGACGACAACGGAAATTAAGTTTTAAATAATAAAAGTGGCTAAGCGACGGAGGTTGCTGAACGCCACTTCTTTTTTTATTGCCTCTTCCAACGGCATGCCTTCCGGCGTTATGCTTTTCACAAAGGAGAAACCTGCGGAAAGAAGAACTTCCTTGTCTTTTATTCCGCCAGCGACAAGTCCGACGGGTACCCCCAACTGCTTTCCACGCATCAGGACACACTGCGGAAGCTTGCCCATCAAGGTCTGGCGGTCGGCACTTCCTTCACCCGTAATTATCAAATCAGCATCTTTTATCTTTTCATTGAAGTCCGTGAGGTCCAAGAGCAAGTCTGCACCCGACTTCATCTCTGCTCCGAGATATTGCATGAAGGCATAGCCCAAGCCGCCGGCTGCTCCTGCTCCCGGTTCGTTTGACTTGTCGAAACCGAAATGCAAAGCTGATTTCTCGGCAAAGAGACGGGCACGGCGGTCGAGCTGTTCCACCATCTCTGGCGTTGCTCCCTTCTGCGGAGCATAAACATAGGCTGCACCGTTCTCACCGCAAAGAGGATTGGTTACATCGGAAGCGAGAGTGAACCTACATTCGCCAAGTTCCGTATTCATCGCCTCATCGAAATTCTTGCCACGGGCAAAGATATCCACGAGTGCACGAATCATTCCTATTCCTGCATCGCTCGTCCCCGTGCCGCCCAGTCCGATAATGAAACTGCGGCAGCCCCGCTTTATGGCTCTCGACAGCAACTCCCCCACTCCATACGTGGTGGCACGCATCGGATTGCGCTCATCCTCTTTTACGAGATTCAGTCCACATGCCTGTGCCACCTCTATTATCGCCGTGCCGTCTGGCGCAATGCCATATTGGGCATCCACCCGACGCATCATCTGGTCGTGGATATACACCGGCTCCAATGTTCCGCCGAGGGCTGCGGTAAAGGCATGGAGCATCCCGTCGCCTCCGTCTGACATCGGCAGACAGACTGTCTCTATTCCCTCACGGCAGAGGGTTTCTGCCAATGCCGTCTCCACTTCGACCGACGACAGGCATCCCTTGAATGAGTCTATGGCAAGAATATATTTCATGAGTCCGCCTCCTCGTTGCCAGTCGGTGTATGTGGGTTATTGTCTGTTTCATTGTCTGCCGCTGCCACATCGGCATCACCAGTCTGATGATGGGCGAGCAATGGAGCGTCGTCAGACTCTATGTATATAGACTCGTCCATTTCGGCGAGTGTCTTCTTGCGCTGGTTTTCCTTAGCTCCTGCCTTGAGCAGCTTCCGCGCTGCCGTTATGATGCTCGGACCGCTGTCGGCGGTGGTGATCTTCAGTTTGGTCATCTTCTTTATAGTGTCGTTCATGCTCGTCTCCACATCCATGAAGCGCACTCCGAAATCCTGCACACGGTCTATCACCTGATTAGCGGCGTCGATCATCACCTGCTGGTTCTTGAGCTGTCTCACCTGTGTCCACATCATCTCCAGCACACGTAGGTTCATATACATGGTCTGCGGACCGAGAATCATCACGCCCTCGTCGTATGCCTCGCGCCATAGGGTGTCATCATTGAGCAGAGCAAGGTTGAGAGCACCTTCTATCGGCACGTACATGATGGCGAAATTGAGCTTGTTGTATCCGTCGGGCAGGAATTTGGTGTATTCCTTACGGGCAAGTCGGCGCACCTGAGCCCTAACACTCGCAATATGTGCCTTGAGATATTCCGACTTTTCCGGTGTGCCGTCGGCGGCATTCATATAGCGCTCGTAGTCGGTGAGCGACATCTTTGAGTCTACCACGACGTGACGGTTGTTGGGGAAATGAAGGATGAAGTCGGGCACCAGTCCCTTTCCGTCATCGCCTCTGGCTGATCGTCCAGCCTTGTCGCGGAGCGTTTCCTGGGTATCAAACTGCTCGCCTTCCTTGAGTTCCAGGTCTTCGAGAAGCTGCTTGAGTTTCAGCTCGCCGAAATTTCCCTGCACCTTCACCTCACCGGTGAGCGCACGGGTCAGCCTGTCGGCGGTCTCGCCCAGGGCGGCACTCTTCTGCATGTTTATCTTTATCGTTTCGTCAAGACGCGTGAGGGCTTCGTTCTGCTGGAGCTTAGACTTGTTGAAGGCTTCCTGCATGTCTTTCAGACTCTGCTGCAGAGGGTCGATGATTTTCGACACCTGCTCTTTGTTCCTCTCGCCGAGTTCGTCTTGTCTACGCTTCAGCACCTCTTCAGAGGTGGTCTGCATCTGTTCCTTTATCAGCTTCAGCTGACTGTCCACCTGCTCACGGTTCATTGTCTTCAGGGCCTCAATCTGTTTCTCGGCGCTCTCCTTGGTCTGGGCTAGCTGGGTGTTGAAGTTATCCCTAAGCTCGGCAACCTGCCGGTCGTATGAAATTCTCAGTTCTGCAATCTGCTTTTCATACGAAGTCTTATGGTCGGCAAGGAGCACATCATGCTGCTCTTTCTGCCTACGGAGCTGGTTCTCGAAATCTTCTTTCTGCATGGCGATGGTCTGCACGGCGTTGTCGGCCTTGGCTTTCTGCACATCCCTTTGAGAGGTGAGTTCGCGAATCTCATCGGTCATACGGGCTACGGTACTGTCTTTCTCTTTCAGCCTGGCTTCAAGGGATGCAATCTGTTCACGCATATTGTCAAGAAGTTGGGAATTGTCTGGCGAACTGGCGTTCTTGCCTTTACTTCCCAAATAGTAGCCGATGAAAAGTACGGCTACAGACGCCACTATTGCTATTATCAAATATGTCTCCATCATTATTTGTCGTTTACATGAATATGAATCTAATTCGGCAGTCAGATGGGGGATTTCCGTTTATCCCAAATGCCTGTTAGATTGTTTTATACAATATTATATAAGACGGTCGAATGACCGTTTTAGGGATTAAGCCCGATTGACAATTAGAATCTCCGGGATTTCTGACTAAAGTCAAAGCAGCTGTGTCATGCCATCATCATGGACAAATGGCAAGACACAGCTACTATCACAGTTTGATCTTATGACATTCTGTATCAGTTGTGCACGAGTGTACCGATCTGCTCTCCGTCCATCACTTTCTTCAGGTTGCCCACGATGTCCATGTTGAACACATATATCGGCAGGTTATTCTCCTTGCACATTGTTGTAGCAGTAAGGTCCATGACCTTCAGTCCGCGAGTGTAGATCTCGTCGTAGGTAATCTCGCTGAACTTGGTAGCTGTAGAATCTTTCTCCGGGTCAGCGGTATAGATACCGTCTACTCTTGTCCCCTTGAGCATCACGTCGGCCTCAATCTCTATTCCACGGAGTGAAGAACCGGTATCGGTGGTGAAATACGGACTTCCCGTTCCTGCTGAGAAAATACATACGTATCCTGCCTCCATTGCCTCGATAGCCTTCCACTTGTTGTAGAACTCGCCGATAGGCTCCATGCGGATAGCTGTGAGCACCTTGGTCTTCACGCCTACAGCTCCGAGGGCGGAACTGAGGGCGAGGGAATTGATGACAGTGGCACACATTCCCATCTGGTCGCCTTTCACACGGTCGAAGCCCTTCCCGGCACCGCTGAGTCCACGGAAGATGTTTCCGCCGCCGATGACGATTCCTATCTGCACTCCCATCTCATACACTTCCTTGATCTGGCGCGCATAGTCGTTGAGACGTTCCACGTCGATACCATAATTCTGCTTGCCCATAAGACTCTCGCCGCTGAGCTTCAAAAGGATTCTATTATACTTTGCCATGTTATGTTTGATTTTTATATTCTATCTTTGTTTCAATTTGAATTTCACTTCCTTGAACTCGTATTCAGAAAGCATCCCGTCATCTCTGCGCAACATGATATGCCCGTTCTGACCAACATCCTCAATACGAGCATAAAACTCGCCGTCGCCATCTATATATCCATAGGAACCGTAACGACGGTAGAGAACACCCATATACTCTTCCTTCAATTTTGCATACTCGCCCGCATTGACAATGGCGAGATAATGCTCAAACTTGGCGAGCACTGCCTCGAAGACTTTCTTCAACGGCACCGTGCGGCGCATTATCTGTGACAGAGAAACGGGATTTGGAGCATCGCTGACGAATTCTCGCTGATTCACATTGATGCCGCTGCCGATGATGCAGCTCTTCACTCCACTACTGTTTATCTCACATTCTGAAAGCGTGCCGCTGATCTTAAGATCGTCCCAATATATGTCATTGGGCCATTTGATGGTGAAACCGCGACAGTCAGTTCCGCTTGCCACCGACCTGCCGAACATAAAGTCGTAGTCTTCCAACATCGACCAGCTCCTCACGCTCTTCACTTCCGCATCCAAAGCGGAACGGATGGCGAGAGCCATTGCTTCGAGCATGACATACTGACTGTTGGCTGGCAGATTCTCAGGATGTACCTTCACGCTGAACGTAAGGTTCTTGCCATCCTCGCTCTCCCATTTATTATCACCGTGTCCACGACCGGCTGTCTGGTTCCTGCTAACGACTACTGTCATCAGCTCACCCTCCTCACCGTCATAGTCATGAAGATAACGGTTTGTAGAGTCTACGGAATCAAGTTCTATAACCTTTATTCTTTCCAATATTAATCCTCAAATATTATTAGTTCTATGTTGTTCTTGAAATAGCATTCCACACGCTGTTACAGAATCGTTCAATATAGTTCTTGAAAGAGCTGTAATACCGCATTATCTGAAATAATATGGCAAGAAAGCACTTTCAATATGATCTATACTGCATTTGCCATCTGTTCCCTTTGCCACAATTGAGATGATATCAAATCTGATCTGCAGGTCAATACCATTCATCTTTACGTAATGATTGGCTGCAAGAGTGATGTTCTTTATCTTCTTCCAGTCAACAGACTTCTCCGGCCGCATGAAGGTGTCGTTTCTCCTTGTCTTCACTTCCACAAATACAAGCGTGTCATCAGAAATTGCAATGATGTCAATATCCTTATGACCGTATCTCCAATCTCTCTCCAATATGGCATATCCCTTCTCAGAAAGATAATGTACAGCGAGATCTTCTCCCCATTTACCGAAATCATTATGTTGTGCCATATGCGGATTTTGAAATATTAGAAGTAGTAATTGTCAGAATTACCTGTCCAGAGAAATATTGAACTTAGAAGAACATCTTAAACAGTCGCTGAAGACAAGTGCAGAAAAAATTTATTTCAGCAATATCTTACAGTCATCAAGACTCTCCACAGTAGCCAAAGCCTCATATCGGATATTGTGTTCGCGAAGGAAATCTCCGCCATGCTGGAAAGCCTTCTCGATTATGAATCCCATCGCCTCGATTGTTGCTCCTGACATCTTGCATAGGTCTATCACACCATTTGCAGCATTGCCATTGGCAAGGAAGTCGTCGATGAAGAGCACATGGTCATCAGGAGTCAAAAAGGAATTGCTGATGCAGACAGTATAATCTCTATCTTTGGTGAATGAATGGACTACAGTTGAAAGCATATTATCCATAGTCTTAGGCTGTTTCTTTTTGATGAAAACCACAGGCAACTGCTTCAAATATCCGACAAGGATGGCCGGAGCGATACCACTTGCCTCAATGGTAACGATCTTGTTGATGTTCAATCCATCAAAGAGACGAACAAACTCCTTAGCCACATCCATCATGAGATTAGGGTCCATCTGATGGTTGATAAAACTGTCAACTTTCAAAATTCCTCCAGGATAGCATTTGCCATCCTGCATAATCCTTTCCTTTAAGATATCCATGTGTTTTTAATATTTTCCACAAAGGTAAATAATTATATGAAAAAAGGAAAATAATGAAGAAAGAAAATAGATTATATTCTTAGAGATTTATTCATTCTGGATAAATTCTAAAGAAAAGTAGACATACTGAAATATCAAAAACAATATAATGAGATAAGTATGTGACATGGATACCAAACCAACAAACAAAATACTCGCCCAAATCAAGAATATGAAAAACTCCTCAACATCCTCTTTTTTTTCTAAAAACCGTCAACCATCTGGTCCCAGATTCGGAAGTGTCTATAATTCAGTCACT
>NZ_FR892606.1:0-680 GCF_000436015.1 Prevotella sp. CAG:592
TGAGTAATGATACGACCCTTTCTTTAGTCTTTTAGGATGCTCAAATTTCAAATTATAAGTTCATATTTTCAAAAAATGAGTTTTGACACACCCTCTTTGCGTATTTAGGGCCTTTGTGGGGCGGCTGGTCGTGGTTGCAAGTTAGAAATTGTTGGCTTGCAACTCGAAGTAGCTCTGGGGATGAGCGCACACGGGGCATACCTTAGGTGCCTGTTTGCCTACCACCACATGACCGCAGTTGCGGCACACCCAGATGGCGTCTCCCTCACGACTGAAGACAAGGGCGTCCTCGATGTTCTGCAGCAACTTGCGGTAGCGCTCCTCGTGGTGCTTCTCGATGGCGCATACGCCACGGAACTTCTCGGCGATCTCGTGGAATCCCTCTTCCTCGGCTTCCCGGGCCATGCGGTCGTACATGTCGGTCCACTCGTAGTTCTCGCCTTCTGCGGCAGCCTTCAGGTTCTCTCGTGTTGAGCGAACAGCGCCACCTTCAAGTAGCTTAAACCACATCTTGGCGTGCTCCTTCTCGTTGTTGGCCGTCTCCTCGAAGATGGCCGCAATCTGCTCGTAGCCATCCTTGCGAGCCTTGGAGGCGAAATAGGTGTACTTGTTGCGTGCCTGGCTCTCACCTGCGAAAGCCTCTTGCAAGTTCTTCTCAGTCTTGGTTCCTTTTAAGTCCT
>NZ_FR892606.1:731-853 GCF_000436015.1 Prevotella sp. CAG:592
TTGTAATTATTCCAAAAATATTTCTGATACAAAAATAATGCGTTTTGCTCTTTCTTGCAAGTGATTTTAGACTTTTTAATAAAATAATTTTTGCCAGTAACTATTCAGCGAAAGGGCATGGC
>NZ_FR892607.1:0-6251 GCF_000436015.1 Prevotella sp. CAG:592
TTCTCATTGTAGCGTTGGCGTACTGTCATAAACATTTCACGCTTTGCCTCCATGTCTTGCAAAGCGTAATATTGTGCTTGAATGTCTTGCAATGCAGGAATCAGTCGCTCTACATTGTCACGTACAGTTCTATAACATGTAATCAAATCGCTGTTAATGTCATTGATTACGGCATGTTTGATATTTGGATGCTGTTGCAGCATATAGAACAACATAGCTCCACCGCCAACGAATGGCTCTATATATGTCGCATTATCCCAATTATCAAAGTCAGCTGGGAGCTTCGCCTCCAGTTGTTCAATGAGTTGTCCTTTTCCGCCAACCCATTTGATGAATGGTTTTGCTTTTGTATTCATTATTAATGTCATTTTTTACTTACCATGTCGTATGGCACATGTTTATAAAGCATATTCTCATTTTCTACCAAAATATCATAAGATGTGATTACCGGTCGTTCAAATGTTCCGTTAGCATCAAAAATAGGAACTACTCCTTCTTTTTGTATTTCATTCAATGTAAACACCACCTCATCTCCAACTTTGTATAATGATGATTCGTTCATTTTTTTTGTTTGTCTTTCGTCTGCCATCATTCTACACGAATATACTTCGGCTCTTCCTTGGTGGATACGAGTAGTTCTCTCACATCCACGTCAAGCGCCTTGGACACTTCCACAAGCGTATCAAGGCTGGGCTGCGAGACATTTGTACACCATTTACTTACTGTTGCTGGGTCTTTGCCAAGTTCCCCAGCTAACCACTTTGCGGTTTTCTTCTTTTCTACAAGTATTACCTTGATTCGGTTTATATCTTTTTTTGCCATCAGAACATATTTATTGTACTCCGCAAAGATAAATAATATCTATGTAAAAGAAGAATAAAATCAAATGATTTACGCTATAATAATTGCGCTATACATCTACTTTCCAACAAAACAACTCTAATTCAAGGCTTCACAATCAAGATTCTGCTATTATGTGAAGATAGTGCACCGAACGTTGGGACGTTAAACCCAAATCGGTCATTAGGCCGTTTATTGTATTTTTTAATTACTGCTTGCAGTCTTTTGTTTTTTATAAGCGTCTTTTGTCTGTTTTTAATTCGCAATAGCTCGCTATTACTCATTAAAAGTCAAACAAAATCCACTCTTCTAAAATATCAAAACCAAGCAAGCCCTAACGACCGATTCGGGTTTAAAATGGGCACGATGCTTGCCCAAGTGGGGCAACGTGCTTGCCCAACATGGGCAACGTGCTTGCCCCGGATGGGCAGATTTGATGTCAGACGTATGCCCAATAAGTTCAAAGACCTCTTGCCATCTCAATCCGTCGATGGCGATGACTACAACGCGAGATTGCTCCTTCTGACTATCCCTGCCATATACGGCAAGCAGGAAATGCGAAGAAAGAAGCAGCAACAAAGGAATCATTCTCTTCTTCATAAGCTCTGTTCTCTTTATATATAATGTTCATCTTATATATTAAAATATTCATCTTAATATAATGTTCATCTCAAGCTCCTCTGTCTTTTCGATGGCAAAAGCAGCCTCTGCATCTTGCAATGATGTAAGAGAAGTTTTAAGATAAGATTAAGTCCGCAACGGGTAACGGAATTGTAAAATACGGATGGCTGCTTTTGCCTGTCAGGAACCGATGTTTTTCTCATCGGAACAAGACAAAAGCAGCCATCTTTCCATTTCTTTTGAAAGTATGGCAAACTTGCACTATATCACCATTTTCCTACACATAATCCACTTTTTGCAATCGTTTGCAAAAATGCATGAAAGAAAGAGCGCCGAGTGAGATGCGACATTGGAAAGTTTGACGTATATTTGCAGCAAAGATTATCTTTACAATATCTATGAACGACTGTCAAGCTACTACAATGAAAGATATCGCCGAGAAATTCGGCGTGTCGGTGTCTACCGTTTCCCGCGCCCTCAACGGAAGTACGAGGGTGAGGAAGGATAAGCGTGACGCCATCTGTGAATATGCCAAGCAGCACGACTTCTATCCAAACAACATTGCGAAATCTCTGAGAAACTCAAAGCGCGAACCAATAAAGCTGATTGGCGTCATAGTGCCGGAATTCACCCACTATTATTTCTCGTCCGTGCTCACTGGTATAGAGGAGGCTGCGGCAGCACGCGGCTACCGGATAATAATAACGATGAGCAAAGAGAGCTACGAACGGGAAGTGCAGATATGCCAGATGTTCGAAGCTCATCAGGTGTGTGGCGTCATAGTGTCGCAGGCAAAGGAAACGATGCAGTACGACCACTTCAAGTCGCTTCAGAACAAGGGGATAGCGCTCGTTTTCTTCGACCGCATCTGCACGGGTATCAATGCAAGCCTCGTTGTGGTGGACGACTACATGGGGGCTTTCAAGGCCGTGACGCATCTCATTGAGACTGGATGCAAGCGTATAGCCTTCTACGGTATGAAGGGCCGGGCAGAGATAGGCAAGAACAGATACAACGGATACCGTGACGCCCTGCTGAAAGCCGGTATCACACCAGACGACAATCTCATCATTGCCTGCGACAACAGGGAGGACGCCGAGAAGCTGACACCGGAGATGCTGGAGCGCAATGACAGGCCCGACGGATTTTTCTGCGTGAACGACGACACGGCAATCGGAGTGATGTATACGGCGAAGAGGATGGGATTCAATATTCCCGACGACATATCGGTGTGCGGATTCACCAACGGCAACCGTGCCGTGGCGTGCGACCCGATGCTCACCACCGTGGAACAGCGCGGAGTGGAGGTGGGAAAAGAGGCTGCCACGATTCTCATGGACCAAGTGGAGCGGCTGACAGACCCTGACAAGATAGAGAAGCGGGTGGTGAGGACACGACTCGTGGTGAGGGGAAGCAGCAGATAAAAGAAACAGGAAACTGATAAGGAAACAAATAACATAATCATAATGAAACAGAAACAGGATTTAAGTTTTTGGAAGCTATGGAACTTAAGCTTCGGATTTTTCGGCGTACAGATAGCCTACGCCCTGCAAAGTGCCAACATATCAAGAATTTTCGCCACACTCGGCGCTGATCCACACTCTCTGAGCTATTTCTGGATTCTACCGCCTCTGATGGGTATATTGGTGCAGCCGATAGTGGGAACGCTGAGCGACCGCACATGGTGCAGGTTCGGCAGACGAATTCCTTATCTCTTCATCGGATCGGCAGTTGCCGTTGCCGTGATGTGTCTGCTGCCAAACGCCGGTTCTTTCGGTATGGCGGTGAGCACGGCGATGGTGTTCGGACTGATATCGCTGATGTTCCTCGACACGAGCATCAACATGGCGATGCAACCGTTCAAGATGCTCGTGGGCGACATGGTGAACGAGAAGCAGAAGTCGCTCGCCTACTCTATCCAGAGCTTTCTCTGCAACAGCGGTTCACTGATCGGCTACGTGTTCCCGTTCTTCTTCACCGCAATCGGTATTGCCAACGAGGCACCGAAGGGCGTAGTGCCCGACTCCGTGATTTATTCTTTCTATATCGGTGCGGCTATCCTCATACTCTGCGTGCTCTACACCACACTAACCGTGAAGGAGTGGAACCCGAAGGAATATGCTGAATACAACGAGCGCAAGCCTGAGGCGGAGGAGCAGAAAGCCGGTTGGCTGACACTGCTGAAGAACGCTCCGTCGATGTTCTGGAAGGTAGGACTGGTACAGTTCTTCTGTTGGGCGGCATTCATGTATATGTGGACATATACCAACGGCACCATCGCCGACACCGTATGGCACACCACCGACGTTTCGTCGAAGGCTTATCAGGAGGCCGGCAACTGGGTTGGAGTGCTCTTCTTCTGGCAGGCGCTGGGCAGTGTGGCATGGGCTATGGTGTTGCCAAGGATAAAGAACGATAAATTCGCCTATGCCGTGAGTCTGCTCATCGGTGCAGCCGGATTTGCCATGCTGCCGTTCATCGACGACCAGAACATCCTCGTTATCCCATTCCTGCTCATCGGATGTGCATGGGCTGCAATGCTCGCCATGCCGTTTGCCTTCGTGACAAACGCCTTGGAGGGATATGGCCACAAGGGAGCTTACCTCGGACTGTTCAACGGCACCATCTGTCTGCCACAGATAGTAGCGGCTGCCGTGGGCGGAACGCTGCTGTCGCTCGTTGGCTCGCATCAATACAACATGATGATCGTGGCTGCCGTACTGCTGGCGCTCGGAGCATTGAGCGTGGGCATCATCAACAAGAAAGAACAGCCTATACAATAAAAAAGAACAACCTATACAATAAAAACATAACAGAAATAACTTTAAAATATCCTGCACAATGAAGATATTTTTCAATATACAATACGCCACGACGTTCGGTGAGATTCTCAGACTCAACGTCGTAGGCAAAGGGAAAGACATCGAGAAGGTGTATTCAATGAATACCTATGACGGAATGTCATGGCACTGTGAGATTACTGCCGAAAACGGAATGTCACAGATGGAATATTACTACAGTGTGGAGAACGGCGACAGCGAAGTGCGCCACGAATGGACCACAGTGTCTCACAGATTGGAGCTGAACGCCAAGAGGGCCATGACATACTTCGTGAACGACAGATGGAATGACATCCCTTACGACTCCTATCTCTACAGTTCGGCATTCACCGACTGCGTGAACCGCCGCCACAGGGAACCGGCGAAAGGCTCTGACTACAACCAGACTCTGAGACTCATTGTGCGCGCTCCACAACTGAGGAGCGGCAGCCGTCTGGCTCTCGTCGGCGAAGACAAGGCACTGGGCAGATGGAACCCAGATGATGCCATCTCAATGGTGGAACACAACTACAACGAATGGGTGGCTGACATCAATGTGAAGGAAATGAAGAAGGAGGAAACGGAATTCAAGTTCATCGCCTTCAACGAGAAAGGCGGAGTGGACTGGGAGACTGGCATGAACCGCCAACTGCATGCACCAACGATAAACGACGGTGAGGTTGTAGTGACGGAGTTGGACCAAGCCTTCTTCGAGTTATGCGACGAGAAACTTGCCGGCACTCTCATCCCCGTGTTCTCACTACGGTCGAAGGGTAGCTTCGGAGTAGGCGACTTCGGCGACCTGAAGATGATGATAGACTGGGTGGCCGAGACCAACCAGCGTGTATTGCAGGTGTTGCCGATAAACGACACTACATCAACTCACACTTGGACTGACTCTTACCCCTACTCTGCCATCAGCATCTTCGCCCTGCACCCTCAGTTTGCCGACTTCAGACAGTTGCCTGAGATAAAGGACAAGAAGAAGGCTCGCGAGATGGAGGCTCTGCGCAAGGAACTTAACGAGCTGAAACAGATTGACTATGAGAGGGTTAACAATACCAAGACAGACTATCTGAGAATAATATTCAAGCAGGAAGGCGAGGCTGTTATGAAGGGCGAAGACTTCAAGATGTTCGTAAAAGAAAACGAACACTGGCTCGTGCCCTACGCTCAGTATTGTCATCTGAGAGACTCTTTCGGAAACGTGGACTTCTCTTCATGGAAGGGACACGAACAATGGCATGAGGCTGACCGCAAGAAACTCACCGATCCGAAATCGAAGGAATATGCCGACGTGGCGTTCTACTATTATGTGCAGTTTGTGCTCGACAGACAGATGCGTGCAGCTCATGAGTATGCCATGGCGCGTGGTGTGATTCTCAAGGGCGACATACCTATCGGAGTGGACCGCAACGGATGTGACGTATGGCATGAGCCTCAATACTTCAACCTCAACTCGCAGGCGGGCGCTCCACCTGACGCTTTCTCCATAAACGGACAGAACTGGGGATTCCCTACCTACAACTGGCAGAGGATGATAGATGACGGATGTGAATGGTGGATAAGAAGATTCCAGAACATGGCGAAATACTTTGATGCCTACCGCATTGACCACGTGCTCGGTTTCTTCCGTATATGGGCTATACCTACCACCTGTGTTCACGGACTGCTCGGACAATTCGCCCCGTCGCTCGGAATGACGAGAGAGGAAATTGAAGGCTATGGCCTGCACTTCCAGGAGGAACTGTTCACCACTCCGTTCATTGCCCGTTGGGTCGTAGACCGTGTGTTCGGCATCCATGCCGACGAGGTGGTGGAGAAATACCTCGACCACAAACACGACGACATCTTCGCCCTGAAACCGGAATACGACACGGAGCGCAAGATTGAGGCCGTCTTCAAAGGCAAAGACAGCATGGACGATGTGTGGGTAAGAGACGGTCTGTATGCTTTGGTGAGCGATGTGCT
>NZ_FR892607.1:6269-15376 GCF_000436015.1 Prevotella sp. CAG:592
GTGCTCTTCGTCCGCGACGACAACGACCCTAACAAGTTCCATCCAAGAATCACGGCACAGCTCAACTTCATGTATGAAGCGCTCTACGACAGCGACAAGGAGAAGTTCAACCGTCTATACAACGATTATTACTACCGCCGCAACAACAATTTCTGGTATAACGAGGCAATGAAGAAACTGCCTGTTCTCGTGCAGGCAACCCGAATGCTGGTATGTGCCGAAGACCTCGGTATGGTGCCAGACTGCGTGGCATGGGTGATGGATCAGCTGCGCATCCTCAGTCTGGAACTGCAGCAGATGCCGAAAGACCCGAAGGTGAGGTTCGGCATTCTCTCGCGCAACCCCTATCGCAGCGTCTGCACACTCTCTACTCACGACATGCCGACACTGCGCCAATGGTGGGACGAGGATTACGAGCGCACACAGGTTTACTATTCTTCTATGCTCTACCGTGGCGGTGCTGCTCCTCATCCTCTGCCGGGATGGCTGGCACGCGACATAATAGCAAACCAGCTGACTTGTCCGTCGATGCTCTGCATCCTGTCGCTGCAAGACTGGTTTGCCTTAGACGAGAAACTGCGTCTGCCCGACGCTGACGCCGAGAGAATAAACATCCCTGCCAACCCCCGACACTACTGGCGCTACCGCATGCACATCAACATCGAAGACCTGATCGCTGACAAGGAATACAACGATGCGATTAAGGAACTGGTGAAGCTGAGATAAATATCTGAAAGAAAAGAATAACGACAATAACGAAACAATGGAAAAGAAAAAGTCAACATATAGTCCGCTGGATTTCTTTCCGGCGGCATCAAACTACAGCGGTCTGAGAAGCGCGCTGCTGTCCATCGCATTATTGCCGATGATTGGAATGGCACAGACGGTGAGTTCACCGAACGGTAACGTGACGGTGAAATTCTCGCTTACCAACGACGGACAGCCTACTTACGAGATGGAATACAAGGGAAAGACGGTGTGCAAGCCGTCGCATCTCGGACTGGAACTCGCCAAAGACAAACATGCCTCGAAGGGAATGCAGGAGACCGACCTCATGAAGGGTTTCAAGGAGACCGGACACAAGACTTCCACCTTCGACGAGACATGGAAACCGGTGTGGGGAGAAACGGCAACGATACGCAACCACTACAACGAGATGGAGGTGAGCCTCAACCAGCCTTCATCGAAACGCAACATAAAAATACGCTTCCGCGTGTATGACTACGGTATGGGACTCAGATATGAGTTCCCGCAGCAGGAGGAACTGAACTATTTCGTAATAAAGGAGGAGCACACACAGTTTGCTATGGCAGACAACCACACGGCATACTGGATTCCCGGCGACTACGACACACAGGAATATGAATACCAGATCACTCCGCTCACCGGCATCAAGGACATCATACGCCGCGACCGCGAGAAATACAAGAGCAACTCATCGACCACGGTGTTCTCTGATACAGGCGTGCAGACATCGCTGCAGATGAAGACCAAGGACGGATTGTATATCAACATCCACGAGGCGGCTTG
This sequence comes from Prevotella sp. CAG:592, assembly GCF_000436015.1. NCBI lineage: Bacteria > Pseudomonadati > Bacteroidota > Bacteroidia > Bacteroidales > Prevotellaceae > Prevotella > Prevotella sp. CAG:592. Next base: position 7,800 of record NZ_FR892607.1, read on the forward strand.
CCTCGACTATCCTACTATGCACCTCAACCTCGACGAGAAGACGCTGACATTCGAGTCATGGCTCACTCCTGACGCCGTGGGCATGAAGGGATTCATACAGACGCCTTTCAACACGCCGTGGAGAACGGTGCTCGTGAGCGACGACGCCCGTGACATGCTGTCATGCAAACTAACGCTCAACCTGAACGAACCTTGCAAGATTGAGGACACGTCGTGGATTCATCCTACGAAATACTGCGGTGTGTGGTGGGACATGATAGTCGGCAGAAAGAGCTGGAGCTACACCAACGACTATCCTTCAGTGCGCCTTGGCGAAACCGACTACTCCAAATGCAAGCCGAACGGCACTCACGGAGCTACCACAGCTGAGGTGAAGAGGTATATAGACTTTGCTGCAAAGAACGGACTGCAGGAGGTTCTCGTTGAGGGATGGAACATCGGCTGGGAGGACTGGTTCGGCCATCAGAAACTCGACGTCTTTGACTTCGTGACGCCATACCCTGACTTCGACATCAAGGAACTCAACGAATATGCCCATTCTAAAGGAGTGAAGCTGATGATGCACCATGAGACTTCGGCTTCTGCAATCAACTATGAACGTCATCTTGAGGATGCCTTCAAGCTGATGAACAAATATGGCTACGACGCCGTGAAGACGGGATATGTGGGCGACATCATTCCGAGAGGCGAATACCACTACAGTCAGATTATGAACAACCACTACCAGCGCGTGGTGGAAGAGGCTGCCAAGCATCATATCATGGTGAACGCACATGAGGCGACACGTCCTACGGGTATATGCCGCACATGGCCTAACCTTGTGGGCAACGAGAGTGCGAGGGGCACTGAATACGAAGCTTTCGGCGGAAGCGTGCCTTACCACACGGTGATGCTGCCATTCACCCGTCTGCAGGGTGGACCGATGGACTATACTCCTGGCATCTTCGAGACGAAGCTCTCTGAATGGAGCCAGAACCAGAGTTTCGTACATTCCACGCTCTGCGGACAGCTGTCGCTGTATCTCGTGATGTACAGTCCGCTGCAGATGGCTGCCGACCTGCCTGAACACTACGAGAAATACGATGATGCCTTCCAGTTCATCCGCGACGTGGCATGCGACTGGGATGACTCTAAATACATTGAGGCCGAACCGGCAAAATACATCACCGTGGCCCGCAAGGCAAAAGGTACCGACAACTGGTTTGTCGGCGGCAAGACTGGCGAAGAGGCGCGCAACGCCGTGGTGAAGCTAGACTTCCTGGACAAAGGAAAGAAATACGAATGCACCATCTATCAGGATGCTGCCGACGCTGACTATGAGAAGAATCCGAAGGCTTACCGCATCACCAAGCGCACGGTAAAACGTGGCGACGTGTTGAAGATCAGGGAAGCCAGAGGTGGCGGATTCGCCGTGTCTATTATGGCTAAGAGATAACTAAAGAACGAGAAGTATGGTTAATATAAGAACTGCTATGACGGGCTGCATTATGGGAGTCCTCTCTCTGCCGATGTCGGCTCAGGGGATATTCAACGAGATGTCGTTCTCAGCCGACAAGACAGTGTTCAGACTCAACTCGCCCTATGAGACCACTCTGCGCATCTACAAGGATGGAGAAGGCGGAAAACCCATGAAGACTGTGAAGATGAAGAGCAAGGGCGATGGCGTCTGGGAGGCTGTAGTGAAAGGCAACCTGAACGGATTGTTCTATACCTTCGACACCGGCAACGGTGAGTGTCCAGGACTCTTCGCCAAGGCTGTAGGAGTGAACGGAAACCGTGGTGCCGTGGTAAACATGCCGTCTACCGACCCTGAAGGATGGAACGAAGACAGACGACCGGCATTGGCATCGCCTGCAGATCTCGTGATTTATGAACTGCACCACAGGGACTTCTCCATCGACCCGTCGTCGGGACTCGGCAACAAGGGTAAGTTCTTGGCGCTCACCGACCCTAAAGCAATAGAATATCTGAAGAGACTCGGTGTGAACGCCATCCATATCCTGCCATCGTTCGATTATGCCTCGGTGGACGAGACACGACTCGACACGCCGCAATACAACTGGGGCTACGACCCGAAGAACTACAACGTGCCTGAGGGCAGCTATTCCACCGACCCGTATTCACCGACGGTGAGAATAAAGGAGTTCAAACAGATGGTGCAGGCATTACACAGGGCTGGCATCAGAGTGATACTCGACGTGGTATACAACCACACGTTCGACATCAAGAACAGCAACTTCCAGCGCGTCAATCCAGACTACTACTATCGCAAGACGGCTGACGGTAAGTATTCCGACGGTTCGGGCTGCGGCAACGAGACGGCATCTGAAAAGGCGCTGATGAGGGAGTATATGCTGGAGAGCGTGAAATATTGGGTGAACGAATACCATATCGACGGTTTCAGATTCGACCTCATGGGTGTACATGACATCGTGACGATGAACGATATCCGTGCTGCCGTAGACCAGATAGACCCAAGCATATATATATATGGTGAGGGATGGAGCGCCGGCAGCTGTGCCTACCCTACCGACAAACTGGCGATGAAGGCGAACACACGTCAGCTGAACGGCATCGGTGCTTTCTGCGACGATATGAGGGACGCACTGCGCGGTCCGTTCAGCGACGACCATAAGGGTGGATTCCTTGCCGGAATGCCTGATATGGAGGAGAGCCTCAAGTTTGGCATCGTGGGAGCAATCAGTCATCCGCAGATTGACATGACGCGTGTGAACTACAGCAAGGAGGCATGGACAAACTCCCCCACTCAGATGGTAAGCTACGTGAGCTGCCACGACGACCTGTGTCTCACCGACCGACTGAGATCAAGCATACCGGGAATAACGGAAGATGAGCTTATCCGTCTGGACCTCTTGGCTCAGACTGCGGTGCTCACCTCTCAGGGTGTGCCGTTCATTCTTTGCGGTGAAGAAATGCTGCGCGACAAGAAAGGGGTACACAACAGTTTCAAGTCGCCTGACAACATCAACCACCTCGACTGGAACAATCTGAAGCGATACCCACAGGTGTTCGACTATTACAGCGGTTTGATAGCTCTGCGCAAGAGTCATCCGGCTTTCAGACTTGCCAATGCCGATCTCGTGAGAAAGCATCTGTCGTTTCTCGATGCTCCCAAGGGAGTGGTGGCTTTCAGCCTCAACGATAATGCCGGTGGCGACTCATGGCGCGACATCATAGTGATTCTGAACGCAAACAAGCAGCCGACTGACATCAACGTGCCTGAAGGGGAATACACCGTGGTAGTAGACAACGGAAAGGTGAACGTCAACGGACTTGGCAGCATAACCGGTCAGAAAGCTACCGTGGGTGGACAACAGGCAATGGTAATTTACAGAAAGTAGAATGCCTGTAAATCCGTTTACTCATCGACTCGTTTACTTGTCAACTTGTTTACTTGTCAACTCGTCAACTAAAAAAAAACAAACTAATGAAAAAGATAATAGCAGCCCTATTGCTGGGCACAACATTAACAATGAGTGCGGCTTCAAAAATAGACAGAATTGAACCGACAAACTGGTTCGTGGGAATGAAAAACCCACAGGTGCAACTGATGGTATACGGCAAGGACGTGAGATCTGCCAACGTATCCACCGACTACCCCGGTGTACGCATCGACAGTCTGGTGCGCCTCGACAGCCCTAACTATCTCCTCATATATATGAACGTGAAGGATGCCAAGGCGGGAGTGATGAACCTGAAGTTCCAGACTGCCAAAGGCAAGGCGCAGACCGTGAAATATTCGCTCAACGAGAGGATGCAGAAGGGTGAAGACCACAAGGGCTTCTCTAATGCCGACGTGCTCTATATGCTCATGCCAGACCGCTTCGCAAACAGCGGTAAAGACAACAGCAAGATCAAGGGGATGAATCCCTACTCAATCAACCGCAACGAACCGAGCCTCCGTCATGGCGGCGACCTGGAGGGCATTCGCCAGCATCTGGACTATTTCAACCAGCTGGGAGTAACGGCACTGTGGTTCACTCCGGTGCTTGAGAACAACTCTCCCGACCACGGCAAACAGAGCACATACCACGGATATGCCACGACAGACTACTATAAGGTGGACCCACGGTTCGGAACCAACGAAGACTACCGCAGGCTCGTTGCCGACGCTCATAAAAAGGGACTGAAAGTGGTGATGGACATGATTTTCAACCACTGCGGATTCGAGCATCCGTGGGTGATGGACATGCCTTCTGCCGACTGGTTCAACTATCCTGAATGGCTGAGTCCTGAGAATCAGGCAAACAACAAGAAAACGAATACTATAGACGGTGCGGCTCAGGTGAACGACAAATACCTGCAGACCAGCTATAAGCTGACACCTGTGCTCGACCCATACGCCAGCCAGGTGGACATGAAGGAGACCGTTGACGGATGGTTCGTGCCTTCGATGCCCGACCTCAACCAACGCAACAGCCACGTAATAACTTACCTCATCCAGAACAGCGAATGGTGGATAGAGACAGTGGGCATCGACGGTATCAGAATGGACACCTACCCATATGCCGACCGCAAGGCAATGGCAAAATGGATGGAGGTGCTCAACGAGGAATATCCTAACTTCAACACCGTGGGAGAGACATGGGTGACAGAACCGGCATACACAGCGGCATGGCAGAAAGACTCGAAACTCAGCGACATCAACTCTAATCTGAAGACGGTGATGGACTTCAGCTTCTTCGACAGACTGAATCTTGCCAAAAACGAAGAGACCGACGGATGGTGGAACGGTTTCAACCGCATCTACAACTCGCTCTGCTACGACTATCTCTACAATGACCCGTCACACGTGATGGCATTCATCGAGAACCACGACACTGACAGATTCCTCGGAGAGGGTCAGGACACTCTGAAACTGAAACAGGCTCTCGCCCTGCTGCTCACCATCAACCGCATTCCACAGCTATACTACGGTACGGAGGTGCTGATGAACGGCTCGAAGAAGGTGACCGACGGCAATGTGCGCCGCGACTTCCCTGGAGGTTTTGCCGGCGACAAGCGCAATGCTTTCACCAAAGAGGGACTCACGAAGGAGGAGAACGCAATGTTCAACTGGACAAGTCGTCTGCTACACTGGCGCAACGGCAACGACGTGATAACAAAAGGCAAACAGACTCAGTTCATCCCTTACGACGGTATCTATGTCATTGCCCGCACATTGGGCAACAAGGTGGTGATGACCGTGTTAAACGGCACAAGCCATGAAAAGAAACTCCATGTGGAGCGTTATGCCGAAGTGATAAACGAAGCACAAACAGCCACAAACATCTTGACAAACAGAAAGATAGACATCACGAAGGATGTAACGCTCTCACCTCGTGGAACAATGATTCTGGAGTTTGAAAATAAATAAACACAATTCCCCATGAACAAGAAACTAATTACTGCCATCGCCGCAATAGCATGCCCATCCATGCTCATGGCACAGGGATGGCCTACAAATCATCAAGGCGTGATGCTCCAGGGATTCTACTGGAACAGCTACGACGCCTCAAACTGGAAAAAACTCGAGACACAGGCCGACGAACTGTCTAAGTATTTCAACCTGATATGGATTCCGCAAAGCGGCAACTGCGGAGGTGAATCCATGGGATACGACGATCTCTATTGGTTTGACAACTACAAGAGCGCATTCGGTTCTGAAGAGGAACTGCGCTCTATGATATCCACCTTCAAACAGAAAGGACTGGGCACCATTGCCGATGTGGTGATAAACCACAGGAAGACGCTAACAAACTGGGTTGACTTCCCGAAGGAAACCTACAAGGGAGTGACATACCAGCTGCTGCCTACCGACATCTGCAAGGATGACTGCAGCGGAAAGACCGCTACATGGGCTAAGGAGAACGGCTACAATCTGAGTGACAACAACGACACGGGAGAGGGTGTCGACTTTGCCAGAGACCTCGACCACAACAGCAGCAACGTGCAGAACAACGTCAAGGCTTATCTCGACTTCCTACTCAACGACCTGGGGTATTCCGGAGTGCGCTACGATATGGTTAAGGGCTACGACGCCAAATTCACCGGTATCTACAACACTGCGGCAAAGCCTGCATTCTCGGTAGGCGAATATTTCGACGGCAACAAGCAAAATGTGGAAAACTGGATAAACGGTACCACCCAGAATGGTGAGATACAGAGTGCGGCATTCGACTTCCCCACCCGATATGCCGTTCGCGACGCCACGGCATACAGCAACTGGACAAAGCTCGACAACGGTGGACTTGCCACGGATGGCGACTACTGCCGTTATGCCGTGACATTTGTTGAAAACCACGACACGGAGAAGCGGTCTGAATCGGAGCAGCAGGATCCTATCAAGAAGGACACCCTCGCTGCCAACGCCTATATCCTCGCCATGCCGGGAACGCCGTGTGTGTTCATGAAACACTGGATTGACCACAAACGGGAGATAAAGAACATGATTCTGCTGCGCAACCTCACAGGCATCACGAACCAGAGCGCATGGAACCGCAACGTAAGCACCGTGGCACGCTATGTGTTCACGACCACGGGTACTAACGGACGACTTCATGTTGCCGTGGGTACATCGGCAAACAGCTATACTGCCGACAACACTACATGGGCGCTCGCCACAGAGGGATACCACTATCGCTACTTTCTGGAGAGAAACAGAGAGACGGCATGGATAGACCTGCCATCGGGGGAATATTATGACACACCGAAGGCTTTGCTGCGCGCCATTTCTACAAACGACAACGCCAAGATTGTATACACTCTCGACGGTACTGCTCCGACAGCCAACAGCAGCGTGGCTGAAAGCGGATATGAGGTGGCACTGCCTGAGGGCGACGTAACTCTCAAGGCTGGACTGCTCGTTGACGGCAACGTGACGGGCATCACGGAGCGCCACTACTCCATCAAGACTTTCTCGCCTTATGCCATAACGGTGAACGTGAATGCCGACCAAGTGGGCTGGACCGCAATGAACGTATGGTCGTGGGGCGGCGACGGAAGCCACAACCCAACGATACAAAAATGGCCTGGCGACAATGTGACGACAACGGTGACGGAGAATGGAAAGACATGGTATTCACTGGGCTATACCATGAACAGCATAGACGACTACGTGAACTTCGTGTTCAGCACCGACAACGGCAAGTCTCAGACTGAGAACATCCAGAACGTCAATGCCACCACTTATCTCGAAATAACGACAGAGAAAGACAGCAACGGCCACTACAAGGTTGCCGACGTGACATCTCAGTATTCCGGAATCGCGGTTCCGTCAACCGCCATCATGCCTATAGCAAAGTCTACCACCGTAGTCTCTCTTGACGGTCGCACGCTGCGCTCCTTCTCCGGTCATGTTTCTGCCGGCGAGGCAACCCAAGGTCTTCCATCTGGAATATACATCGTGAACGGCAAGAAGGTAGTGAAGTGATTTTGGCTACTGTAGCAATTATTGCCGCCTTTTTTCACAAGCGGCTTCCTATTACCCCAAATCAGCTGCAACAGCTGGTTTGGGGTATTTTATGCCCAAACGGTCATTAGGCCGTTCAACCCAAATCGGTCATTAGGGCTTGCTT
>NZ_FR892608.1:0-3926 GCF_000436015.1 Prevotella sp. CAG:592
TCGCGGGTCCGAGTCCCGTTTTCCGCTCCAGAAGATGCCGCAATGGTGGAATTGGTAGACACGAGGGACTTAAAATCCCTTGGCCAGGAATGGCCGTGCGGGTTCGAGTCCCGCTCGCGGCACATATTTAATATCACATTTAGCGTTATAATTATAAAACTTTTCTTTATATCTTCATCAGTATGCAAAAGAATGTAGTATTGTTCATGTCAGCAGCAGCGTTACTCGCGCTTTCTTCATGTTCATCTAAATTAGGTGCATTGAGCGCTGACAATTTTAGTGTTAATCCCAACCCGCTCGAAACAGAAGCAGGTAAGGTGCCAACAACAATCAACGGCAAATTCCCGGAAAAGTATATGAAGAAGAAGGCTGTTGTTACCGTAACTCCAGAGCTGCGCTATGCCGACGGCAAGACAGCAAAGGGCAACGGAGCTACTTTCCAGGGAGAGAAAGTGGCAGGCAACAACCAGACAATCCAGTATAAGGTTGGTGGAAACTACACAATGAACACCAGCTTCGACTACGTCCCGGATATGCAGAAGAGCGACCTCTATCTCACCTTCGACGCTTACGTAGGCAAGAAGAAAGTAAACGTGCCTGAAGTTAAGGTAGCCACAGGCGTTATCTCAACATCAGAGTTCTACAAGAAGACACTCGCCAGCGACGGTGCCTGCATCGCGCCAGACTCATTCCAGAGAGTGAAGGCTCAGAAGCAGGAGGCAGAAATCAAGTTCCTCATCAACCAGGCTAACCTGCGCAAGAGCGAGATGAAGAACAACTCAGTGAAGGAGTTCGTTCAGATGCTCAAGAAGATCAACCGCGACAAAGAGGGACTCAACATCAAGAACGTGGAAGTTGCAGCTTACGCTTCTCCAGAGGGTGGCGTGAAGTTCAACGACAAGCTCGCAAGCAAGCGTCAGAACACATCAGAGAAGTATGTCAAGCAGACTCTGAAGAAGACAAAGGTAAGCACAGATATCGACGCAAGATATACAGCACAGGACTGGGACGGATTCCAGAAGCTCGTTGCAGCGTCTAACCTCCAGGACAAGGACGTAATCCTCCGCGTGCTCTCTATGTATCAGGACCCACAGGAGCGCGAGCAGCAGATCAGAAACATGTCTGCCGGTTTCCGTGAGCTCGCTGACGGTATCCTGCCGGAGTTGCGCCGTTCACGTCTCATCATCAACTACGAGACAATCGGACGCAGCGACGACCAGATCAAGGAGCAGTACAATGCTGACCCAACCAAGCTCAGCGCCGACGAGCTTCTCTATGCTGCAGCTCTTGAGGACAACGCTGACAAGAAGGAGGCTATCTACAAGAAGACAGCAGAGATCTATCCTAACGACAACAGAGCATTCAACAACGTTGCCGCTCTGGAGTTTGCAAAGGGTAACAACGACGCTGCCAAGGAATATCTCGCAAAGGCTGTAAACGCAAAGAGCGACGCTGCCGAGGCTAATGCCAACAAGGGTCTTGTAGCTCTGCTCGAGGGTAACACCGCAGAGGCACAGAACCACATCGCCAAGGCTACCGGCGCCAACGACCTGAACAAGGCTCTCGGTGCTCTCAACATCGCCAACGGCAAATATGCACAGGCTGAGCAGAACTTCAACGGTGTGAACAGCAACACCGCTGCTTTGGCACAGATTCTGAACAAGAACTATGCTGGCGCTATCTCTACTCTCAACGGAGTGAAGAACAAGACTGGCGTGACAGACTACCTGCTCGCTATCGCCAACGCACGTCAGGGCAACAACGATGCTGCTTCTTCATATCTGAAGAGCGCGCTGCAGAAGGATCCAAGCCTGGCTTCATACGCAGCAAACGACCTCGAGCTGATCAATGTCAGCAAGTAAGGTCATCGCTATGACAATATAATAAACTGATCATACACAGAGGAGGATGTAAGCAACATATCGTTTGTCTACACCCTCCTCTTTTTTTTATTCCAAGAAAATGAAACGCATACTCTATTTCTTCATCACCATCATGGCGATAGCCTTCACTGCCTGTTCCGGCAGAAAGGGATACTTCACCATTGAGGGTCGCTTCCTAAACATGAACCAGGGAGAACTCTATTTGTATAGCAACGACGGACTGACAAACGGCATCGACACCATAAAGGTGAACGGCGGACGATTCTCCCTCGACATTCCATGCAAGAGGAGGGGAACGCTGATGATCGTCTTCCCCAACTTCTCAGAGCAGCCCGTCTTTGCCGAACCCGGCAAGAGCGTAGACATAAAGGCGGACGCCTCACACCTGAAGCAGATGACAACCACCGGCACAAAGGACAACGAGCTGATGAGCGACTTCAGACAGGCGGTGGCATCTGCAAGTCCGCCAGAAACGGTGAAGATGGCAGAGACCTTCATCAAAGACAATCCGAAGTCGCAGGTGGCAATATATCTGATGAACAAATATTTCGTATGCAGCGGAAACACCGAATACGTGAAGAAAGCCAAGGAGCTGCTTCCGTTGATAAACCAGCCTGACAACGGCGGACTCGTGAGGATGCAGCGCAACATCGACATGCTGCTCGCCTCATGCAAGGGAAACATGCTGCCGGCATTCAATGCCACTACGACCGACGGCAATTCCGTGAGCAATGCCACATTCAGAGGCAAGACAACGATAATATTCACATGGGCTTCGTGGAGCTTCGAGAGCGAGAACATGATGCGCCGTGTGAACACTGTCATCAACAACGCCGGCGGCAGCGTGGCTGCCATGGGCATCAATGTAGATGCCAGCGCCAAGATATGCAGCAGGGTGATGAAGAACGAATCGCTGACTTATCCGTCGGTATGCGACGAACAGCTTTTTGAAAGCAAGCTTCTCTCGAAACTCGGACTGCATGCCGTGCCTGACAACATCATCGTGGGGGCCGACGGCAAGGTGGTGGCACGCAGCGTGCCGATAGACGAGATAGAACGTTATCTCAGATAATGCATAGCCCCCGATAGGCATACAACAGAATAGACATAAATACACTCACTACCCATAAACCAGAAGACTAATGCTCGTAAAGACATACAGCGCCGCCGTGAACGGACTTGAGGTGACCACAGTGACGGTAGAGATAAGCCTCACCAGAGGAATCATGTTCCACCTGTCAGGACTCGCCGATACGGCGGTGAAGGAAAGCCACGACCGCATCGTTGCGGCATTGCTCAACAACGGATACAAATTCCCCGTTGCCGACATCACGGTGAACATGGCTCCCGCCGACCTTCGCAAGGAGGGCAGTGGCTACGACCTGCCATTGGCGATAGGTATCCTTGCCGCCATGGAGAAGGTGGAGACGGAGAATCTCGACAAATACATGTTTGTCGGAGAACTTGGTCTCGACGGCAGGCTGCAGCCCGTACGCGGTGCCCTGCCCATAGCCATCCGTGCCAGGAAAGAGCAGTTCAAGGCTCTCATCGTGCCGCGCCAGAACATCCGTGAGGCGGCGGTGGTGAACAATATCGACGTGTATGGCATGGACAGTCTTGCCGATGTAATCGCTTTCATCAACGGCACGGCAGAATTTGAACCAACGAGGATTGACACGAGGCGCGAATTCTACGAACAGCAGTCTAATTTCGATCTCGATTTCGCCGACGTGCGCGGACAGGAGAACGTGAAGCGTGCCATGGAAGTGGCTGCCGCCGGCGGTCACAACATGGTGATGATAGGTCCGCCGGGAAGCGGAAAGTCGATGATGGCAAAGCGTCTGCCCTCTATCCTCCCTCCGCTCTCGCTTGCCGAGAGCTTGGAGACCACACAGATACACTCCGTGGCAGGAAAGCTCGGCAAAGGGATGTCGCTCATCTCGCAGCGCCCCTTCCGGTCGCCCCATCACACTATATCCCAGGTCGCCCTCGTTGGCGGCGGCATGAATCCGCAGCCGGGAGAGATATCTCTCGCTCACAACG
>NZ_FR892608.1:3955-42689 GCF_000436015.1 Prevotella sp. CAG:592
GTGCTCTTTGCCGACGAGCTGCCGGAGTTCAACAAGGCAACGCTCGAGGTGTTGCGTCAGCCGCTCGAAGACCGCAAGATAACGATAGCCCGTTCGAAATACACCATAGAATATCCCTGCTCATTCATGTTCGTGGCGAGCATGAACCCCTGTCCGTGCGGATATTTCAACGACCCCACACACCATTGTGTCTGCACCCCCGGTCAGATACAGCGATATATGAACAAGATCAGCGGTCCGCTTCTCGACCGCATCGATATCCAGGTGGAAATCACTCCCGTGCCCTTCAAGGATATCTCCAAGGCACAGCCCGGCGAACCGAGTTCTGCCATCCGCGACCGTGTCATCAAGGCGCGCCACCGTCAGGAAGAGCGTTTCAAGGATATTCCTGGCGTATATTGCAACGCACAGATGACCGAGCGCATGATACACCAGTATGCCGAACCCGACGAGACAGGCATCAACCTCCTGCGTATGGCGATGGAGCGTCTGAATTTGTCAGCCCGTGCATACAACCGTATTCTGAAAGTAGCCCGTACCATCGCCGACCTTGAAGGATGTGAAAACGTGCAGTCAGACCATCTCGCCGAAGCCATCAGCTACCGCAACCTCGACCGCAGCGACTGGGCGGAGAGAGGACTGTGATTGAGGGTTCCGTAGATTGTAGTGTGGAAAGTCGTTAGCAAGTAGTTTAACCCCAAATGGCCTAATGACCGTTTGGGGTTTATGTCAGAACACCGGTAGGGTGGCGAGCTGATACATCAGCGTTAGTGCCATGCGGCGATGTCCCTCGTTGTTGGGATGCAGACGGTCGGTATCTTTGTTGTTGAAAAATTCAGCCTGTTCGTCCATCAAGGGATAGAGTCCGGATAGGGCGTTCATGTCGATTACCGGAAGGCTCCAGATGTTGCCCGCCTCCTTCACCGACTCCACGTAGCTGCTCACATATTCACCACATTTGTTGCGATATTCCTCCGTAGGCTGCCAGTTGGTGTCTTTCAGATAGAATCCCGCACGGTGTATCGGAGTCACCAGAACCACCTGTTTGCCGGGGAACATCCTCTTCACCTTGTCCAACGCTATGTTTATCCTTCCGCGATAAGTGGAATCCGTCATGCACATCCTCTTGCGCATTCTCTTCACCATGTGTTTCTGCTCGTGAATGCCAGCCATCACCTCCTCTTCCTGTTCGGTGAACCATTCTCCGACAGGTACCCCGGCATTGAAGTCGTTGGTGCCGATGAAAATCAGTATGGCGTCGAACTCGTTGCCATGCTCCGCCTTGAGCTTGTCAGCCTGTCGCGGAATGTCGTTCCATTGCCGTCCGCTCACGGCATATACGTATGGCGTGATGCCGAGCCATTCCTGCAGCAGACTCCAGTATTTCCTGTTTGCCGCCTTGTGGTTAGGGTCGGTGATGGAATCTCCGAAATATGCCACCCGTTTCCCCTTCCATGGATGGCATCCCCATGAGGAACTTGCTCCTGTAGTGGATTGCGTGACAAACATCCCGGCAGAAGTGTTTCCGGGTGTTTCTACGCCGTTTTCCTTTGCTTGTGTGGTAGTCACAGCCGTTGCCAACAACAACGCCGTGAGAGTAGAATTTAGTATGTTCATTTGTTTTTGGATATTCGTTTGCCCCAATCGGCTTGGTTACCGGTTGGGGATATAAGCAAATGAGCCTGAGTCCATATCCGAACCCAGACTCATCAGTATTGTTTTAACCCAAATCGGTCATTAGACCGTTTTTTTGTATTTATTTAAATTGCTTGCAGTCTTTTGCCTTTTAAGAGCAAAATCCAAGCAAGCTCTGACTACCGGTTTTGGGTTAAATAAGCTTCTTCCATTACATCTCCGTCAGATGCATGTCGCCCTTTTCAGCCAGTGCGATATGCATGGCGAAGGCCTTTCCGAGGTTGTGGCGTGTCTGTCCCATCTGTGCATGCTCAAGATAAGCACGCAGGATAGGTCTGTAGTCAGGATGCGCACAGTTTTCTATTATGAGATGCGCACGCTCTATCGGACTCTTGCCACGCAGGTCGGCAACGCCCTGCTCCGTGACGATCACGTTCACGTCGTGTTCAGAGTGGTCCTGATGGCTCACCATCGGCACGATGCTGCTTATCAAGCCACCCTTTGCCGTTGACGGACAGGTGAAGATGCTGATGTATGCGTTGCGTTCGAAGTCGCCGCTTCCGCCGATACCGTTCATCATCTTCGTTCCGCTGATATGTGTAGAGTTAGCATTGCCGTAGATGTCCACCTCGATGGCAGTGTTGATGGCAATCACACCCAGTCGGCGTATCACCTCAGGCGAGTTTGATATCTCACTTGGGCGGAGCGTGATGTGGTCTTTCAGATAGTTCATGTTGTCGTAAACCTGCTTCAGACACTCGTTAGACACCGTGAGCGAGCAAGACGATGCGTCTTTCACTCTGCCCTCAAGCATCATCTCCACCACGCTGTCCTGCATCACTTCAGTGTATACATTGAAGTCAGGCACCTCCTTGTGCTTGCCCAGTGCGCCGAGGATGGCGTTTGCCGTGCTTCCCACACCGCTCTGCAGCGGGAGGAATGTTGAAGGAATGATGCCACGCTTCATGTCGTTTACGAGGAATTCAGCCACGTTGTGTCCTATCTGGTCAGTAATAGGGTCGCTGTCCTTGAAGGCACGTGCCTCGTCGGGGAGGTCACACTCCACGACGCCCACAATCTTCTTGGCGTCGATTTCCACGTATGGCTTGCCGATGCGGTCGCCCACGTTGATGATAGGTATAGGCTGGCGCATTGGCGGATCGAGCGGCTCATATACGTCGTGCATGAACTTGGCGTCCTTGCTGTGGAAGGAGTTCAGTTCCAGAATCACGTGCTTTGCCATTCTCGCTACGGTTGGGCTGATGCCACCTGCCGATGTGAGATACGCCTTGCAGGTGTCTGTACCCTCCTCGATGTCGCACACTTCGAGGATAGCCCAGTCTATGTCACCATAGAATCCGTAGCGCAGCTCCTGTGCCATCTGGCTCAGGTGTATGTCGTTGTAGGATATCTCTCCCTTGTTCACGCTCTTGCGGAACGAAGGGTTTGTGGTATATGGTGCACGGTATTTTATGGCGTGTGCCTCGGTGAGCACACCGTCGGTGCTCTCTCCTGTAGATGCTCCAGTGAATATATTAACCTTGAACTCCCTGCCGGCTTCATGCTCGGCAGTGGCGATTGCAGCCAGTTCTCTCGTTACCGCCTTTGCCGAACCGGCAGGCGTGAATCCGCTCATTCCCAGCGTGTCGCCGTTTTTGATTAATGCGGCTGCGTCGGCCGCCGTCATACGTGTGTAAGCCATATAATACTTTTTTTAATGGTTAATATTTTTTCCCCGATCCGGCAATGAGGTCATTCTGGGAAAGCCCTAATTACCGATTCGGGTTAAGGCCAAGTCAGTTGTTCACAGTCAGAATGCCAAACGTGCCGGTGGTATTGCCGCGGTATTCTATCATTCCGCGTCCTTTGTCGCCTTTGATGAGAATTCCTCCGCTGTTCATGTCATACACCCTGTGGCAGTATCGGCAAGTCGCCGTGCCGTCGGTAGTCATCGTCAGGGCATAGCGAGTCAGTCCCGAACTCTCATAGCAGTTGCGGCACTGGCTGTCATAGGCATAGAATTTTCCCGTCTGGTTTCCGAATCCCACGATGATGGCATTGTATATGCCTATCGTCCATTGTGCCTTCTGGTCTATCGCCGTCAGCATTCCGTAGCTCGGTTCGCTGTTTTGGTTGGTCTCAAACTTGAACCGTGTCTTGCCGTCTCTTGATATCCTGCAGAACACACCCGGCGACATGGCGTTCATCGCGCTGCCAAGAGTCATGTTCTGCATCGTGGAGTTGTTGATGACGAGGTGACACGGATAGTTGCTGTATTCCGAGTCGGCACAGGCAGACAGCAGCATGACTGCCGCTCCGGCATAGAGCGTCAGCCGCTGTCTGTGGCATGGGCAGTGGGCGATGATGCCGTGGAGCATCTCTGCCACTTTACCCCTTATGATTTTCTTTTCCCAGAGCTTGTTCATTGGTGTGAAATCAGCTGTTGTATGGTATCATTGCCAACACGTCGGCAATCTTTTCCAGTCCCTCCTGCAGCGGCTTCGACACCATTCCCTTGATAAAGGGGTTGATGTCGGCCTTTATGGTGAGACGCATCTTGCATGCCTCGTCGCCCTCAGGCACCACCTGTATCCACAGGTTGGCGGCAATCGGAGAGTTTGTGGTGGCAAACTTGATGCATTTGGGCTCTTCCCTCTCCACGATTTTCATCGCCACGCTTCCCATCGGAGCACTGATGCTCAGGCTGTCGCGGTCGAAGGAGAGGTCCTTTATCTTGTCCTCAGGCAGTTTGTCGCGCACTTTCTCCAGATTGCTCAGGTCGCTGAGCATGGCATATACGGCGGTCTGAGGGTAGGGGATATGCTTGATGCTGCTTTCAAACTTGCTCATAACTTCATCCAGTTAGCAGGGTCTTTGCGCCATTCGTTGAGCACTTCCACATGCTCTGGCTTGATATATCCTGTCTCCTTTGCCTGCTCCACCACGTGGTCGTAGTCGGTCAGTGTGATGAGCTTCACTCCAGCCTCTTCGAAAGCCTTCTTTGCCACGTCGAAGCCGTAGGTGTAAGAAGCTACCATTCCTACCACCTCGCAGCAGTTCTTGCGTATTGCCTCTACAGCCTTCAGCGATGAACCGCCGGTAGAGATGAGGTCTTCCACTACCACTACCTTCATGCCAGGTTTCAGCTCGCCCTCGATGAGGTTCTCCAGTCCGTGATCCTTTGGTTTGCTGCGCACGTAAACGAACGGCAGGTTGAGCTCGTCAGCCACGAGAGCACCCTGTGCGATGGCGCCGGTAGCCACACCGGCCACGGCCTCTGCCTCAGGGAAGTTCTCGAGCACGGCGTGCACGAGTTCCAGTTTCACGTAGTTGCGGAGGTCCGGATAAGACAGAGTCTTGCGGTTGTCGCAATAGAAAGGAGATTTCCAGCCAGAAGCCCAAGTGAATGGATTCTCTGGTTGCAACTTGATAGCCTTAACTTTCATGAGTTTAGAGGCAAATTCTTTTTTCAGTAAGTCCATGATTATTTCGTTTTTAGTTATGATACTGTTTATTTCTTTTATTCCGATTATTCCTTTATGGTATTGCACTCCTTGTCTTCAGGGTCTTGATGCCCTTTGTCTTAAGGATTTTATGCCCTTTGGTTTCAGGGTCTTGATGCCCTTTGTCTTCAGAGTATGGAAACTCTTTGTCTTTTAGAGCAATGATACCATTTGTTCCCCGTGTGTTATACCCTTTATTTCTCTGAGAACAGCACCTGTATCACCGTCTGTCCCACAGCCTTGAGTGAGTTCTTGTCGATGTTGTCCATCGTGTCGGTCACGGTGTGCCATGTGGGTCCGAAGGAACTTTGCTGGCAGTTTGGATAATATGCGATGATGTCGATGGTGGGTATTCTCGCCTTTTCGTTCACCGGTCCGTGGTCGTCGGTGATGTATCCGCCTTCCGCCTTTGGGAACAGCGACTCATATCCTGCCACTTCAGCAGCCTTCCACACTTTGTCCACGATGTTCAGGGCGTATTGCTTCGAGAATCCCTCCTGGTAGAAGCGTGCTCCAGTGCCTCCCACCATGTCGAGCAGGATGCCGAAGCGGGCCTCATATCCCGGTTTGTGCGGATTTTCAGCCCAATACTGTGCACCGAGAGCCCAGGAGTCGCCGTTGGTGTCTTGGTCGTCGCTCCACTGTGGCACTCCCCAGTCTTCGGCATCGAAGCATACGAAGTCCACTCCCATCTGCAGCGAGTCTGCCTTCTGTATCAGGCGCGCCACTTCGAGCATCACCGCCACGCCGCTCGCAGCGTCGTTGGCACCCATCACCGGTTTGCGCCAGTTGGTGCTGTCGGGGTCGTTGTCAGCCCATGGTCTGCAGTCCCAGTGGGCGCAGAGCAGTATTCGTGTGGTCAGCTCCGGCTTGTAGCTCGCTATGATGTTGGTGCTCTTGAGCACCGTGCCGTCGAAAGCCTTCAGGTCAGCCTTCTGCTCCGTCACCGTGCATCCGTATTCCCTGAATTTCGCCGCTATCCATTCGCCGCACTTGTCGTGAGCTTCGCTGTTCATCGTTCGTGGTCCGAACTCACACTGTTTTGCACAGAAGGCATAAGCCGAGTCTGCATTGAATGTAGGTCCCACCATGGTCATCGTCTCCGTTTCGGCATCAGCCTTTTTGCTGCTTTTGCATGATGCCATAGTGAGTAGCATTGCCGCCATGGGCAGCAAGATATGTGTTAATCTGAGTTTCATTGTATTCTGCTTTTTTGCACCTCAGCCATCACCCTGAGCCAGTTGCCGCCCCATATCTTTTCTATGTCGGCATGAGAGTAGCGTCGTCTGAGCAGTTGGATGGTGAAGTTTATGAGTTCCGAAGAGTCGGCGATGCCGCAGACCCCTCCGTCGCCGTCGAAGTCTGTTCCTATTCCCACGCTGTCGATGCCCATTATGTCGATGGCATGTTCCAGATGGTCTATGGCGTCGATGATGCTCGCCTCCTGTTCGTCGTTTCTTAGAAATCCGTTGTATAGAGTTATCTGCGCCACGCCACCCTTTCTCGCCAGTGCTTCGAGCTGGTCGTCGGTGAGGTTTCGCGGCACGTCACACAGAGCCTTGCAGTTGCTGTGGCTGCATACTATCGGTGTGGCGCTGATGTCGAGGGCGTCGTAGAAACTCTGTTCGCCGGCATGACTGAGGTCCACCATCAGTCCGCAGCGGTTCATCTCCCTTATCACCTGCTCTCCCAGCTGGCTCACTCCGCCGTGAGTGTTCTCCGTGCGTCGTGCGCTGTCGCAGATGTCGTTGTCGCCGTTGTGACACAGGGAGATATACACCACTCCTCGCTTTGCGAAATGCTCCACGTTGCGTATGTCGCCGTTCAGCGCCAGTCCGTTCTCTATGCCGAGCATTATAGATTTGCGTCCGTTGCGCTTGTCGGCATACAGGTCAGCCGGAGTCCTTGCTATCGACACGAACTTGTCGTTTGCCCTCACTATGTCTTCAATCTTGTCGAAGATGAGGTCGGCGTATTCCGTTGGCGTCTGTGCCGGCAGCGGTGCTATCTCGGCGAATGTCTCTCCCGGTTTTGGCTGTGGCAGATATGCCGCCATTGTCACGGCGCTTTGTCTGCCGTCTGTCATCTTGTGCAGGTCAACGAGGATGCGGCTGTCTCTCCAGTCGAAGTGTATTCCTTGTGGGAAGAACATCGGTGTGTCGCAATGCGAGTCGATTGTCATCACCTTGTCGTGCAGTTCCTTTGCCTCGTTGAATTCAGCGGCACGTTCCACGAGCCATCTGAAGAGCGGCAGTCCGTCGTCGCCGAGCCATTCCGGATGCCATTGCACACCGAGGATGCTCTTGTGTTCGCTGCTCTCCACAGCCTCTATCACCCCGTCTTCTGCCCATGCCGACGTCTCCATCCTCCTGCCGCAGCTGCCCACGGCCTGGTGGTGGAATGAATTCACGTAGATGCGCTCCCTCTGGAATATGTCGTAGAGCACGGTTCCCGGTTCTATCCTCACCGAGTGAGTGGGTTCGCCGCGCCATTCCGCATCCTGGTCGTGTTTCACCCTTGTCTGGGTCTTCCTTTCGGCATTGTCGGTCCCGCAGGAGTCGATGTCCTGTCTCACCTTTCCTCCCAGTGCCATGGCGAGTGTCTGTATGCCGCGGCAGATGCCGAGCATCGGAATCTGTCTGTTGTAAGCCAGTTCCACGGTGAGCAGTTCCGGCAGGTCGCGGTGTGAGTTTATGCCATGCAGTTGCGGCACCGGCTCCTCTCCACACCAGAGCGGATTGAAGTCGCCGCCGCCGGAGAGCAGCAGTCCGTCGATAGAATCAAGGGTGTTTATTATCACGTCGGTGTCATCGACGGGAGGTATGATTACGGGCACACCGCCAGCCCTCACCACAGCCATATAGTATGGCTCGGCGAGTGTAGCGTTTCCGTTTGCAAAGTTTCCGGTGATTCCTATCACCGGTTTTTTTCGTCCTTCAGGATATCTCTTGTATATCCCATTAAGGCGCGACTGGAAATCAAATGGTTCCACGTCTTGAAAGTGCTTTTTTTTAGTTGACAAGTAGATTACTCCTTTTTACTAGACATGTAGACGAGTAGACAAGGAAATTACCACTTCTTGTCTGTTAACCACTCTTCAGTTTGTCAATCCAATCTCCTCGTCAATTTGTCAACTTGTTAACTTGTCAACTCGTTAATCAATATCATCCTCAACAGATTGAGCCTTGGCTCTTCTGCGAGGTCCCACCTCTCCGAGATCTTTCGGTGCGATAGGAATCTCTCTCTTGATGCTCTGTTCCAGAGAGATGAGCGTCTCTGTAGACACCACTCCCGGAATCTCCTGCATCTGGTTGTTGAGCAGGTCCATGAGCTGTCCGTTGTCCTTGGCATAGAGCTTCACGAGCATTGTGTAAGGACCGGTGGTGAAGTGGCACTCCACGATTTCAGGAATATGCTCCAGCTGCTCCACAACAGCCTTATACATGCTACCCTTCTGAAGGGTGATGCCCACATAAGTACAGGTAGAGAAACCGAGGCTCTTCGGGTCAACGTCGAATTTGCTGCCCGTTATTACTCCGTCCTCTGTCAGATGCTGCACACGCTGATGGATGGCTGCACGTGAAACGTTACATTCTGCCGCTACGTCTTTGAACGGCATTCTTGCATTTTTAGAAAGGATACTAAGTATCTTTTTGTCAAGTCTGTCTATCTTTTCCATAAGAATAAATTACTATTTGGTTCTAATATTATGTTTTATCTTAAAAATGTGCTTTCTACATGGCATTTATAGCATTTTTCACAACATTTGAGCTATTTGCTATTTGCCAACAAGCAAAATTAGTGGTTTTTTATAAACCGCACAACATTTTGGCGGTTAAAATTAGTTTTTTTGCAACAAATTGGTTGTTTCCCTTCATTTTCCTTTAGGTTCGGCTAATTATTAGCCAATATCGCCTTGTCTCCGCTTTTTTCCCTCTTGATATATGATAAGGTGAACATTATGGTCGATACAGGAGGCGACGTTGCCTTGTAATCCAAAAATAATGACGAATACCTCGGCTATTTGGGAAAAAGGTGTAACTTTGTGGTCGCGGATTATGAAGGATAAGTAAAAACCGGCAAAATGCGCCTTATCAAAACGAAAGACTGCAAGCGGTTTAAATAAGACTCCGTTAAAGGTCTAATTACTGTTTTATCCCTCATAGTCGGTCATTGACATTCGAAACTTTAAATAATACCTATTGATATATGAAAAATATTCTATTGATTATTTCGCTGTTTGCGATTTGTGTCGGCGTGAAGGGGCAGACAATGAAGGGGGATGTGCGTCCGGAGGTGCTCATCGAGACTACGATGGGAAATATACGGGTGGAACTGTATAACGAGACACCGCTTTATCGTGACAATTTCCTGAAACTCATCAGAGAGGACCATTTCTATGACTCGCTACTGTTTCATCGTGTGATACCCGATTTCATGATCCAGGGCGGCGACCCTTCCAGCAAGAATGCTCCCAAGGGGGCAATGCTCGGCGAACATTCACTGGGCTACACCTTGCCAGCCGAGATCCGTTTGCCTCAGATTTTCCATAAGCGCGGTGCGTTGGCGGCAGCCCGCGAACCCGATGATGTCAATCCGAAGCATGAGTCGAGCAGTACGCAGTTTTATATCGTCTACGGCAGACGGCAGGGCGAGAAGGGACTGCAGCGGGGACGTGAGAATCTGGAAAAACTCTTCGGCGACAGTATCAGGATGACGAAGGAGATGGAGGATGTGTATACCACCGTGGGCGGCACGCCACATCTCGATGGAGCCTATACGGTGTTCGGTCAGGTGGTAGAAGGTATGGATGTGGTTGACCGCATCCAGCACGTTGAGCGTGATGCCAACGACAGACCGCTGGAGGATGTAAGGATTATCCGTGCCACGATATTGAGGGACAAGTAGAGACAAGTTGACGAGTAGACAAGTTGATGAGTTGACAAGGAGATTCGCCTTTTAAACCTTGCAAACAATGATTGTCAGGTTTGGATATGTCCAAGAGCGTATGGAGGTTAGACAAGAGCCATGATATGATTTGAGACAAAAACCGGGATAAAACTAAGGTTGGTGAGGATATTCAAAACCAAGACCCATTATAACCTCAAACCCATCCTAACCTTCCCAAAGGGAAGGAACAAGTTACTATGCCAATCATTTCAGCCAATGAACTTCAGCCCCCACCTAACCTCCCCCGTGGGGGCTGATGACAATAACTTGAGAAACTTCCTTGTTCCCTCGTCATATAAATTATACAATAGAAGAGGGCGTGTCATTGCGACACGCCCTCTTCACATAACTTCTTTTATTGGTGTATGGAATTTATCCCCAACCGTTTGTTTGGGTTTATCCCCAACCGTTTGCCTGGGATTATTTCTTCTTGGCCTTTGGAGTAGCCTTCATAGTTATACCCTTCTTGGCAGTAGCCTTCTTAGTAGCGGTCTTCTCCTCGACCTTTACCTCAGCCTTTGGCTTCTCGATGTCTACAAGCTCAACGGTGAAGATGAGAGCCTCATAAGGCTTGATGTTGCGGCCGGAACCCCTCTCGCCATAAGCAAGGTCGTAAGGGATGTAGATTTCCCACTTGCTGCCTACAGGCATCAGCTGCAGAGCCTCTGTCCAGCCCTTGATCACCTGGTTCAGACCGAACGTGGTAGTCTGTGGGTTGCGTTTGTAGCTGCTGTCAAACACCTTTCCGTCGATGCTCTTGCCCTCGTATTTCACGGTCACGCGGTCTGTAGCCTTTGGCTTCTCGCCCTTGCCTTCAGTGATGACCTTATACTGCAGTCCGTTGGGCAGAGTCACCACACCCTGCTTCTTTGCGTTCTCGGCGAGGAAATCCTCACCCTTCTTCTTTGTAGCCTTCTCCATACACTCCTTGTTTGCCTTCTCAGCCTCAGTCATGTAAGCCTGTGCCACAGAGTCTGAGAGCAAGCTGTCGTCCTTCAGCAGCGATGCGATGAATCCCTTGTTGAAGAGCTCGGAGTTGATAGAGTCCTTATATTCCTTGAACTGCTCCTTGCGGTAAGGCAGCATTCCCTGCTCCACCATGAGAGCAATCTGCTGTCCTGCAGCGTAAGCCTGAACCTTAGGGTCGTTGATGTTCTTATACATGTCGTTGAAACCGCGAGCCACTTCGGCGATGTCCTTCTCCTCCACATTGTATTTCTGCTTCAGGAATGGCAGCAGTCCGTTTGTCTGTGCCTTTCCGGCAGCATAGCTCAGCGAGTCAGAAGAAGTGGCGAGTTTCACCACCTCCACTGTTTCAACAGTTTTCTTCTTCTTGTCCTTTTTCTTAGCGGCGAAAGCCGTTGTAGTGAGGCTGCCCGCCAGGATGGCGAGTGCTAAGAATAATGATTTTTTCATTGTTGTATTTTATTTTTTAGTTGACGAGTTGACGAGTTAACAAGTTGACAAGGAGACGAGTTGACAAAGAGATTTCCTTTGCCCTTTACTCGTCTACTTGTCCACTTGTTTTATTCTTGTTTATCGGTTCTGCTGTGCTTTCATTGCAGCCTCAATCTGGGCGCGCTGCTCAGGTGTGAGCTGCTGTCCCGCAGGCTGTGCCTTTCCCTTCTCTGTGCTGATGAGCTCTATCTTGAAGATGAGAGTAGAGAATGGCTTTATCTTGCCGCCGGTGTCACGTGTGCCGTAAGCCTGCTCTTGAGGAATCATAACCTCCCAAACGCTACCTACAGGCATGTGTGTAAGAGCCTCTGTGAATCCCGGTATAACCTGGTTTACAAAGAATTCAGCAGGAATTTTCTGGCCGAAGTTGCCGTCGAACACCTTTCCGTCGATAGTCTTTCCTTCATACATGATCTTTACAGAAGAGTTAGCTCCAGGAATCTCTCCCTTGCCCTCCTTGATCACCTTGTAGCAAACGCCCTTTCCGAGCTTCTTCACGTCGGCACCCTTTGCATATTTGGCAGCGAAAGCCTCGTTCTGCTTCTTGTATGCACCGTATTTCTCCTCCAGGGCCTTGTTCTTTATCTCGGTCATCTTTCTCTGTGTCACATCCTGTGCCTTGTTCATAGTCATGATGCCGCCCTTGCCTGTTGTTCCGCTGATGAAACCGGCCATGAAGTTCTTCAGAGAGATGGTCTTTGTGGAGTCTTCGCCGAAGAGCTCGTGGTTGATGCCCCTCACCAGCTGGTTGCTGAGCTGTTGGCCAATCTGTATACCGGCATAGTATGCGGCCTTCTTCTTGTCGTCGCCGGCATTGGCACCCTCGTTGAGGCCCTTTATGAATTCGTCGATATATGCTGTGTCAACGCCAAGGTTGCTCACGAGATAGTCTTTCAGTCCGTTAGACTGAGCCATACCGATAGCGTAGCTCAGTGAGTCAACGTCGTTCTTCAAATCGGCCTTTGGAGTTGACTTTCCACAAGAGGCCAGACCTGCGGCTACTACAGCTGCCGCAGCAAACAATGTAATTTTTTTCATCGTCGTATTATAATTGTTATAGTTTTCTTTCTTGTCCTTTTCCTTATGCGATAAGGTCTTCCTTACATCACCTCGAGCAGTTCAACGTCGAAGATGAGCGTTGCGAATGGAGGGATAGAACCGCCTGCTCCGCTCTCGCCGTAAGCGAGGATATAAGGGATATAGAAACGATACTTCGCGCCCTCCTGCATGAGCTGCAGACCTTCTGTCCATCCCGGAATCACCTGGTTGAGCGGGAACACCGCCGGTTCGTTGCGCTTGTAGCTGCTGTCAAACACCTGTCCGTTGATGAGAGTTCCCTCGTAGTGGCATTTCACCTGGTCGGTAGCCTTAGGCTTTTTGCCGTTGCCCTCTCTCAGCACCTCATACTGCAGACCGCTCTTGAGAGTCACCACACCCTCCTTCTTGCCGTTCTCGGCGAGGAATTTCTCTCCCTCAGCCTTTGCAGCCTTTCCCTGCTCGGCGCGGATGGCGTTGATGCGCTCCTCCTGCTGGCGGAAATACTCCTGAACGATTGTCTGTGCGTCCTTGTGTGGAACCTTCAGTTCGTTACCGTTGATGACGTCTTTGATAGCGTCGGCGAAATCGTCGATGTTAAGGTCCGACGCACCCATCTGTGCCAACTGCTGGCCGATGCCCAAACCGAGGGCGTAGCTTACTTTGTCCATTTGCTTATGTATAATATTTATTGTTTATATTCCTGAATATGTATGCGTATGCGCTGTGCGCCACAATACGTTCCAGATGCTGAAACACCGTTGATTATCACGGCGCTTCAGCATCAAAAGCGCACAAAGGTACTATTTTTATCTGACTAAGTATGTTGTATTAAAGAAAAAATGCTAATTTTGTGCATTCTTAATTTATTTTGAGCCTCCTTTAGTGTGGCTCCTTGTTGTTCAATAATAATTCTGACTATGAAGAAAATTGTAGTGCTGACAGGTGCCGGCATGTCGGCAGAAAGCGGACTGAGCACCTTTCGTGATGCCGACGGTCTATGGGAGAACTATCCCGTGGCGCGAGTGGCAACCCATGAGGCCTGGGAGACAGATCCCGACTACGTGAATGACTTCTACAACATGCTCCGCGGAAAACTCCTTGAGGCGAAGCCCAACAGGGGGCATGAGCTGGTGGCTGCCCTGCAGGAGAAATACGATGTCAGCGTGGTGACCCAGAATGTTGACAATCTGCATGAGCAGGCTGGCTCCAGAAAGGTGATACATCTGCATGGCGAGCTCATGAAGGTGTGCTCGTCGAGGGACCCCTACAATCCGCATTTCATCAAGACCCTTGCTCCCGGCAATCTCACCGTTGCCCATGGCGAGAAGGCAGGCGACGGTTCGCTGCTCCGTCCCTTCATCGTGTTCTTCGGCGAGAGCGTGCCGATGATCGAACCGGCTGTTGAAGAGGTGGAGAAAGCCGACATGATGATTATCATCGGCACGTCGCTCGTGGTATATCCAGCCGCCGGACTCTTGCGCTATGTGCGTCCCGGAGCTCCGATATATCTCATCGATCCCAAGCCCTCGGTCTCAGGCTCCCGTAGCGACATCCGTCAGATAGTGAAGGGAGCGTCGGCAGGAATGGAAGAACTCATGCAGATACTGGAGAAAGAAGGATAAGAAGTGTAAATCAAAACAATAATAACCAAAATCTATGGAAGAAAACAAGAAAGACAATGTGCAGCTTCCGGACAATGCGTTCCGAGAGCTGAAAGAGGGGGAACAGTATGAACCCATCATGAGCCCCAAGAAAGTGTATCCGGAGGTAAACATGTGGTCTGTGACCTGGGGTATCGTGATGACGATGCTCTTCTCAGCCGCTGCCGCCTACCTCGGACTCAAGGTGGGTCAGGTGTTTGAGGCAGCCATTCCTATCGCCATCATCGCCGTGGGAGTGTCTACAGCCGCCAAGCGCAGCAAGGCATTGGGCGAGAACGTCATCATCCAGAGCATCGGAGCCTGTTCGGGAGCCGTGGTGGCAGGAGCCATCTTCACTCTGCCTGCCATCTATATCCTGCAGGCCAAGTATCCCGACATGGCAGTATCGTTCTTCAAGATTTTCCTCAGTTCGCTGCTCGGCGGTGTGATAGGAATCCTGTTCCTCATCCCGTTCCGCAAGTATTTCGTCAGCGACATGCACGGAAAGTATCCTTTCCCTGAAGCCACCGCCACTACCCAGGTGCTCGTTTCCGGTGCCAAGGGCGGAAGCCAGGCAAAGCCGCTGCTGCTCGCCGGTATCGTGGGCGGACTCTACGACTTCATCGTCGCCACCTTCGGATGGTGGAACGAGATGTTCACCACGCGTGTCATCGGACTGGGCGAGACACTTGCCGACAAGGCGAAGCTCGTGTTCAAGGTCAACACCGGAGCTGCCGTGTTCGGTCTCGGATATATCATCGGTCTGAAATACGCCTTCATCATCACCCTCGGTTCGCTTGCCGTATGGTGGGTGCTTGTGCCGGGAATGGGAGTTATCTTCCACGACCAGGTGCTCAACGCCTGGAACCCCGAGCTCACCACAGCCGTCGGCGCCATGTCGCCGGAGGAGATATTCAAGTATTATGGCAAGAGCATCGGTATCGGTGGCATTGCCATGGCTGGTATCATCGGCATCATCAAGAGCTGGGGCATCATCAAGAGTGCCGTGTCGCTTGCCGCAAGGGAGATGAAGGGAAAGGGTGACACCACAGCCGACGTGCCTCGCACGCAGCGCGACATCTCGTTCAAGATCATCGCCATCGGTTCTATCGCCACCATCCTCATCACCTTCCTCTTCTTCTGGTTCGGAGTGATGGAGGGCAACCTTCTCTTCGCCATCGTCGGCATCCTGCTCGTGGCATTGATAGCATTCCTGTTCACCACCGTGGCAGCCAACGCCATCGCCATTGTGGGTAGCAACCCTGTGTCGGGAATGACGCTGATGACTCTCATCCTCGCCTCTGTAGTGATGGTGGCAGTGGGAATGAAGGGCACCGGCGGTATGCTGGCGGCGCTCATCATGGGTGGTGTGGTATGTACCGCACTCTCTATGGCCGGCGCTTTCATCACCGACCTCAAGATCGGCTACTGGCTCGGCACCACGCCAAAGAAGCAGGAGTCATGGAAGTTCCTTGGCACCCTCGTGTCGGCAGCTACCGTGGGCGGTGTGATGATGCTGCTCAACGAGACCTACGGATTTGACAGCGGTCAGCTTGCCGCTCCTCAGGCAAATGCCATGGCGGCGGTAATCGATCCGCTGATGAATGGTGTGGGTGCTCCTTGGATGCTCTATGCCATCGGTGCTGCCATCGCCGTAGTGCTCACCTTCTGCAAGGTGCCGGCATTGCCGTTCGCCCTCGGTATGTTTATCCCTATCGAACTGAACACTCCGCTGCTCATCGGCGGTTTCATCAGCTGGTATGTTTCTTCGCGCTCAAAGAGCGAGAAGGTGAACAAAGACCGCAACGAGAAGGGTACTCTTATTGCCAGCGGATTCATCGCCGGTGGTGCCCTGATGGGTGTTGTCAGTGCGTTGCTGCGCTTCTTCGGAGTGAAGTTCGACTATGAAGGATGGTGGGCAAACTCATGGTCGCAGGTTGCCGCCCTCGCTGCCTACCTGCTTCTCATCATCTATTTCGTATGGGCTACGAAGGTGAAGGAAAAGAAATAATCCCCTTACGATCTGATGACCGTTTTGGAATACACCCAAAACGGCCATCAGGTCATTCAATGTAATTTTTTTTATTGCTGTCTGCTACAACTTCTCTTTTTGAACATAAGTAAGACGGATTCATTTTTTTGATTATATTGAGCTAATGATTCTTGGATTTTTGTTTGGATCTTGCAGGATTTGCAAGTGCTTGGGCACTTTCTTTTTGGTGTATAAAGGGGGATTCGTAGACAAAAACCAGGATAAATACCTGTATCCTTTTGCGAGCCTCACGGCTTGATTCCTGTCGCACAGGTCGCCCTTACGAGAGCAAGCTCTCGACTGTCAACTTGCATGAAAGGAATCGGTGACGACTATGTCGCCACCTCGCAAAAGCATACAAGCGATAAACCAAGATAAACCGGCTGCGCATGAAGTTTTTAATTATGACTCCGCCAATAGACTTCAGCCCCCACCTAGCCTCCCCCGAAGGATAACCCATCGGAGTAACTGTCCTCTATTCGTAATTCTGAGCCGTGGGGGAATAATAATTATGACTACGCACATAGACATCAGCCCCCACCTAGCCTGATAACCCATCCTAGCCTTCCCCAAGGGAAGGAACTGGTTACTATGGCTAAATGACATCAGCCCCCACCTAGCCTCCCCCGAAGGATAACCCATCCTAGCCTTCCCCAAGGGAAGGAACTGGTTACTATGGCTAAATGACATCAGCCCCCACCTAGCCTCCCCCGAAGGGGAGGGACAGATACTCTTATTACCTGATTATCAGAGTGTTATCGACATTCAAGGTAACCAGCTTCTCCCCTACGGGGGAGAACGAGAGGGGGCTGATGTTCATTGGCTAAGGAAAAGGGAGTGCCACAAGCACTCGCAAATCCACGAAAATCCTGATAGAAATCCAATAACCATTTACCAACTACTTTTGCCGTACAAAATCAGAATGCAGGGTGGTCAGTTGCTCCATAACATAGTACAGATCCATGTAGCTGTATGACTTTGGAGCCAAGACTATAATCTAAGAAAATGAACTATTGTTTTCTGTTTATCTTCTCATTGCCTTTGTATTATGTTTATGAATTGTCTTTATGAAAGAGGATAATAATTCATCATGACCACTATCTTACCATAATTATTCAAATGCCTATAAGTCAAATATGACTCTGAAAGTTGTATCTTCATGTAGCAATATTGAATTTCAAGATGTTACATAACTTTTATAGGCATTGAAATATATTGTCTACTTGTCATTTATATTTAGCATAAAGCATCACAGGCCTATGCTTAGAAGCTCCACGATATATCTCCATCACTTTCGTCACACAATCTCTCGATACCGTGAAGCAGCCACGGCTCTCGGAGCCTATCGGGATATACTCCCTATCGCCAGAGAATCTTGTGACTTTTCTTGCTGAATGAATCAAGATACCACGAGTCTCAGCAAGATAATTGGTCTTGTCAAGACCACGAAGACGGATGCTCTTCTTAAATTTACTACCCTTTCCTACCATCACATACCGTCCAAGGCTGGAGCATCCGCTGCCGACCTCATTGCTGAACTTCGGAGTGGCATCCGTGTTCCCCTTGCCACTGCCGTGCATACAATAGCTGCTCAACACACGCTTTCCATGCTGCAGGTCGTAGATGAAGAACCGCTTCTTGCCCGAGGGAATGGAGAAATCCACCAGGATATAATAATCTGTACTATACCCTCGTCGCTCGCAATAGTCTCGTACTTGCGAGAGATTCTCGCAATCCACATTGCCATACCATTCCTTGACATCGACGTAATTCTTATACAATGGCTTAGTGTACCTGTTATAAATGGGAGGCACAAAAGGGATGCTAACAATCAGCAGCGATATGACAACCAGCAATATGATATATATCCTTTTCATCGTTCTCTTGTATGTTTGGTTTATGAAATGTCATCCTTCAATTTAATTTGTCTCTTTGTTATTGCAAATAATATCCAACTGAAAAACGCGCTGGTCAAGATAGGTGCACAATAGACGATGAAGTTCGTTGCAAAAAAACCTATGCCTGTAAACCCTGATAAGTATTGAGTGTCTTTTACCAAAATCGAGGCACATTCCTCTGAAGGTATGCCAATAAATCGTCCCCATACTAAAGCTGTTGCCAAGGCATTCATTATCAGCCATGCAAGACAAATGTAGAAGAGGTGTCTGTATTTGGTCGTTTTATATAATGGAGACCGATCTTTAAGTGCGTCGATTCCCCTCCATGACCGTATAAAAGCAGGCAGAGCGAAGATTACGGGGAACAGCCATGCCAAGTAAACGAATATCACTATAAATGCAGCATTGTACGAAATACCAAGCATAACCGCTAAGTCGGCATTAACGGCACATGCCAAGACATACAGATAGTACATATATGACGTTGGAATAGTGAGTATCATATTCGTTTGAACACCGAGACGTATTACATATACGACAATGAAGACCAATCCTACACACATCACCAGCGTCTTCTTCTTCAACCATGGATACACGGTTAGACCAATACTTGTGATAGACAGCATAACACTACTGCCCCACATAGTGTCTTCTGCATGGAATGGGCTAAGGAATATATATCCTTCGTTTTCTACCACCATGTGGAAAGCCAGCATTTCCACACCATCTAATCCAGCATTAAGAATCCCATAAAGAAGGATAGCCGCAAGACAAATGGCTATCGGAGCCAACACGTAGTTGCGTCGCCATACCAAGATGATGCTTGCAGCAACGGAAAATGCGCAACATATAGCCATTTGGATCGGGAATGACCAATAAAACAATAATGCAAGTAGAAGCAAGATGATTCCCCAAACGATTATCCATCCAAAAGGCAAGATAAGGAGGTAAATACTCCAACCGACAGAAGATATCCAGTCTTGCACCTTCCTAATGGCATCATTGTCATCAACTTTAGCATAATAGTCGGTATTCTTTTCAAGATATTCTCTTACCATTCTGCGTTTTACCAGTTCTTTCTTAAACCTGCTGCCCTTTACTTTTTCCAGTTCGGGCGCAACAGCCTCAATAGCCTCTTCCATTTATTTTTTACGCCGTTCTTCACTTTTGCCGAGCATCTTATGTAGTTTCACATACAATGCTGCAATACAAATGCCACCGATACCTGCAGCCAAAATCAGCCATTTCCAATGAATGTATTGGAAACCGTTGAAGCAACACCACCATATAATTACCGCAAAGCAAACGCATGGCAAGGCAATTCTAATAAATTTCTGCATATGACACTCTACACTAATGTATTAAAAATACTAAAGCCCACATGGCGACACTCAAAAGAGTAGCCTCATGTAGGCTTTGCCTGCTTACTGCTTTGTTACGGTGGCCTTGCGCATGTTTATGTTGAACGTACCAAGTGAGGTCTTCACCTTGTATACACCGTTCTTGGCGGCAACGAGCTTGGCAGTCATACCCATGAAAGAGAAGCTTCCGTCTTCATTCTTGTTGATGTTGTAACGGCCGAGAGGGGTGTTCACCACGATATGGCTCTTGGTCACTTTCACCACCCCATAAGTAGTGCCCGAAGGAGCATTCTTCACCTTCTGAACCACTTCCTTGGCAGCAGTCTGTACATTGTCGTTACTACCCTTTGCAAAACTTGCTGTGCTGGTTGCTACAACCATCAGCAGCGCAATCATTAACTTCTTCATTGTCTTCTATTGTTTTTTAATGGTTTTGTCTTATTGACAATGCAAAGGTAGTGTGGCTTTTCTGAACCGAGAAACTTTCCG
Source organism: Prevotella sp. CAG:592 (assembly GCF_000436015.1). Classification (NCBI taxonomy): domain Bacteria; kingdom Pseudomonadati; phylum Bacteroidota; class Bacteroidia; order Bacteroidales; family Prevotellaceae; genus Prevotella; species Prevotella sp. CAG:592. The sequence continues at coordinate 23,960 of NZ_FR892608.1, forward strand.
AGGTGGCTTGTACAAGATGCCGGGTTTATTGTATATCTTGGCAATTATCGCTTCCTAAGCACCAGCCAAGGAGCTACGCCGTGGTGCTTGTCGGTGCGATACTTGGCGGCTTTCTCCGTGAAGTAGGCGGTGCCGTCGGGAGCACGGTAGAAACCGCTCTCGTTGCCACCGGTAAGGTATATGGCATCCACATAGCCATATTCGCGCAAGGCATCGGCGAAGTCCCAAAGGGTTTCGGGGTGGCGGGTCGCGATGATACAAAGACGTCCATCAGCTGTGCGCGCAAGGGCTTTGCGCTCCACTTTGCCATGCAGGAAGAAACGCTGAGGCAGTTCGCCGTTGGACACGAGCACAAACTGGCGGAAGTAAGAGCCGTCACGCGCTACCATGTGCTCACACATATCGTCAAAACGAGATATGCCGATGACCATATTGCCCTTGGCTATGGCGCAATAGCCAAGACGCGACACATCGCTCCGTTTCTGCTCGCCGTCGACAACCAACGAGCCGATATACTTGCCCATGGCGGTATAGTCGGCAGTACGGGTGTACATCAGCACACTATGGTCGGCGGTATCGGGTTCCTGAAGCGACAACTCAGCCTGCACGTTATGCAGTTCATAGATGTCAAGTGCCACGCCGAGCACAGAGTCGGTCTTAAGCACTACTGCCGACGACTCGTTTTGCGCCTTCATATCGTCTAACTTCTTTATATTTTCTTTCGGCGATACAGAAATACTCACACCTATATTATAATAGTAGTTGTAGAGGCGTATGACTTTGTAGCAGCCAAATACTAGCATCACGGTTGCCACAAACCACATGATAGCCAAATTCCACTTCGGCAACCCACCTCGTTTTTTGATGGAATCCGACGAAGAATTGGGCTTCATTTCGCCACTACTCTCTATAATAATCGTGGGTTCGTCGAGAAGCTCTTGCGAAGAAGTGCTGTTATCATCATTCTCTATCGCGAAAATAGGCTTCTCCTGTATGTCGTTACCTTCTGTATATTTCATAATCATTTACTTTTCCTGTTCCAAAATTGTCTTTAACTCCTTGAGTGCTTCCTTCGAAGCTTTTAACCTAAACCCTTGATTCATACGATGATCCATTAGCTTCAAATCTTGGTTGGTAATGTTGATGGCGTAAACATAATTTGTGTTTACTATCAGACTCTTGCCAACACGCGTAAAGAAATTCTGCTTCAGTTTGTTAAAGGCTTCCACAAAGTAGTGCAACTGGAACGTCATCGTCACCGACTCTCCGTTGAAGAGATGCACGTCACAGTAGTTGCCAGAAGCTTCTATATAGGCAATGTCGTCCGTTGGCACCCTAAACAGTCCAACGGATGTGATAATTTTAAGTCTTTCCATTTAATCCTTACAAATTGTACATGGTTATTACTTCAAAAGGTCATATAATAAATACGCCAAAAAACGAATAATATTATATTGTTTGTCAATAATGTCTCAATTCATTCCTTCCAAAATGGAATATTGAAACAAATAGCATACTCTCATCGCCGTCAAAAAAGAACCAAGGATTAGATATAGGGTTAGGATTTCTCACGATATGCAATTCGCGTGCAGGTGTATTGCCTTCAGCACACATAATGGCTACTTTTTTGCCGTTGCGAGCCACATCAATCACTATCAGAGCATGTCCCATTCCTTTCAACTTGCGAGCTGGATAGACGAGCACATCGCCGGGTTGCACATCACTTATCTTTCTTGGTTCCGTCTCACGGCTCACAGAAAAAGTGCTGCACACTCCGTAGGCTTTTTTCAAGAATTTCTCCAGCGCTTTGCGCGAAGCCCCACCTTGATATTGAAGCGTATTGCCATTTACGTCCTGGAAACGTATCTCCGAGTAGCGTCCCTGACTGAACAGGTACTCAGCCCTCACTCTCATGGTCATATCAGCACACTGCTCCGAGTTGCTGAGCATCGGTATGTCGATTACGCCGGTTGAGAGAAACTGAAACCGCGCATCACCACCTGTATAGAGCTGCACCTTGCTTCCACGTTTCTTCAGCGGCAAACTGCGCATAAACTCTGCATAACTGCCGCCTACACGGGCATATCCAACAGGAGCTGAAATGTCTCCAATCGTCGCAGCATTCCATGGGTTGCTTGTGCGAGAACACCACCATACGACACCAGCCAAAATCATACCGGCCAAAACTAACATTCCAATAACTACTAATACTTTCTTCATTGCTTTTTTATACAAAATTAGGTCATGTATATGCTATAAGCAAATCGTTGCAGATGGTTTGTATGAAATGATATAGAAAATGTATAAAACTACACTATTGATCGTAAATGTAATTTTTGAAGGGCACGCCAGGGTTATAATAAAGAAAAGTCCCGTAAATCTTGCGATTTACAGGACTTTGCGGAGAGAGAGGGATTCGAACCCCCGGTACCTCTCAGTACGCCGGTTTTCAAGACCGGTGCATTCGACCACTCTGCCATCTCTCCTTACTTGAAGAACTTGCTTAGTGTCTTAAAGCGAGTGCAAAGGTATGGAATTATATTTATATCTGCAAATTTTATCGCAACTTTTTTCATAAAAAAGATGTTTTTGCTAATTTTGCACCATGATTTACCCAAAAACATTCGAAGACAAGATCGGATTCAACGAGATAAGGACTCTGCTGCGAGAACGCTGTCTGAGCTCTCTCGGCAAAGAAGAAGTGGACAAGATTACCTTCATGGACAACGTGAAGGCGATAAACACCCAGCTGTCGAGAGTCAGGGAGTTTCGCCGGCTACAGGAGGAAGAGGAGAATTTCCCTCTCAACTACTTCTTCGACGTGAGACAGTCGGTGGCACGCCTCCGACTGGAAGGCACTCACATGGAGGAGGACGAACTGTTCGACCTGCGCCGGTCGCTGGGAACGGTGAACGACATCGTGACGTATCTGAACCGCACGGACGAAGACGCTGCCGTTGCGGCAACGGATGACGGATGGCGCAAAGACCCCGTATACCCCTACCCTGCCCTTCACGAGCTTGCCGAAGGCGTGGTGACGTTTCCGCAGATTCTGCAGCGTATAGACCAGATATTGGATAAATTCGGAAAGATACGCGATACGGCATCGCCGGAACTGCTCAACATCCGCAGGGAGCTGGCAAAGGTGGAGGGCAGCATCTCGCGTACATTATATAGCATACTGAGATCGGCACAGAGCGAAGGTCTGATAGAGAAGGATGTCACGCCAGCGATGCGCGACGGCCGTCTGGTAATACCTGTAGTACCCACGATGAAGCGCAAGATAAAGGGTATCGTGCACGATGAGTCGGCTTCGGGAAAGACTCTCTTCATAGAGCCTACCGAAGTGGTAGAGGCAAACAACCGCGTCCGCGAACTCGAAGCCGAAGAGCGCCGCGAGGTGATACGCATCCTGACGGAGATGGCAAAGGTGATACGTCCGCATGTGCCCCAGATTCTCGACTCCTACAAGCTGCTGGCTCAGGTCGACATGCTGCGGGCCAAGACGGAGCTCGCCAAACTGATTGGCGGCATAGAACCGGAGGTGGGCAAATATCCGCATATCGACTGGATAGGAGCCACACACCCGCTGCTTCGTCTCTCGCTGCAGAAGCAGGGCAAGAAGGTGGTGCCGCTGGAAATCACGCTGACACGCAACAAGAGAATGCTGATAATCTCCGGACCTAACGCCGGCGGAAAGTCAGTATGTCTGAAGACCGTAGGACTGGTGCAGTATATGCTGCAATGCGGACTGTCGGTACCGATGAGCGAGCGTTCACAAACGGGAATATTCCAGAACATCCTCATAGACATCGGTGACGAACAGAGCATCGAGGACGACCTGAGTACGTATTCGAGCCATCTTACGAACATGAAGAACATGATGAAGAGCGCCAACGACCGCACCCTGATTCTCATCGACGAGTTCGGAACCGGTACTGAGCCGCAGATCGGCGGTGCCATAGCAGAAGCGGTGCTCAAGCAGTTTTGCATAAAGAGAGCCTATGGCGTCATCACCACCCACTATCAGAACCTGAAGCATTTCGCCGACAGCCACGAGGGTGTGGTCAATGGTGCGATGCTCTACGACCGCCATCAGATGCAGGCTCTGTTCCAGCTGCAGATAGGTCAGCCGGGAAGTTCGTTCGCCATTGAGATAGCCCGCAAGATAGGACTGCCCGAACAGGTGATTCACGACGCCAGCGAGATAGTAGGCTCCGACTACATACAGAGCGACAAATATCTGCAAGACATCGTGCGCGACAAGCGCTACTGGGAGAGCAAACGCCAGACCATCCATCAGCGCGAGAAGCAGATGGAGCAGACGATAGCTAAATACGAGTCTGAAATCAGCGATCTGGCAAAGAGCCGCAAGGAGGTGCTCGCCAAAGCCAAGGAAAGGGCCGAGGAACTGTTCAAGGAGAGCAACAAGAAAATCGAGAACGTCATCCGCGAAATCCGTGAGAAGCAGGCTGAGAAGGAAGAGACAAAGAAGCTTCGCGACAGTCTGAGAGACTTCAAGGAGGGCATCTCCGATATGGACAAGCAGGCAGAAGACGACAAGATAGCACGCAAGATGGCGCAGATTCTCAGAAGGAAGGAAAACAAGAAGAACCGCAAGAAGGGCGACCCGTCATCTTCAGGACAGGACAAAGACAACACGTCTGCCGCCACCACCCTGTCCACCGTCAGCGCTCCGCTGAAGGAAGGCGACACGGTGAGGATAAAGGGCACCACATCCGTGGGCAAGATAGAGAGCATACAGGGCAAGAACGCCACCGTGATATTCGGCGACCTGCGATCCACCACCTCTCTGAAGAAGCTGGAACACGCCACAGCTCCCAAGCGCGAAGAACCTCGCCCGTTCATGACCGTAGGCAGACAGACCCGCGAGACTATCGACGAAAAGAAGCTCAACTTCAAGCAAGACCTCGACGTGCGCGGCATGCGAGGCGACGAAGCCCTCAATGCCGTGATGTATTTCATCGACGATGCCACCCTCGTCGGCATGTCGAGAGTACGCATCCTCCACGGCACCGGAACGGGAATCCTGCGCCAGCTTATCCGACAGTATCTCGCCACCGTACCTGCCGTTACATCATACAAAGACGAGCATGTGCAGTTTGGAGGTGCCGGAATAACGGTAGTAGACCTCGGTTAAGCCGCAGACGCACTAATCTTTATATAGTACTTGAAAGGAGTTCGGCAATCTTTCAAATACCGATCAGCAACAAACCCATCCTGGCCTTTCAATAATGAAGTCCAGGACGGGTTTGTTTTATACCAAATCGGTCATTAGAGACTGTTTGGATTTTGTCCTTTCAGAAGAGTATTAGTAATCCCCTTTCTACACCAGACACTTGTCCAATTCTTTTTCTATCTCCTCGCGGTCCATATTCTGTCCGATGAACACGAGTTTCTGCATGCGGTCGCCATATTCTTCATCCCAGTCTTTCAACACGCCGGGATTGTTCTTGCTCAACTCGGCGAACTCATCCTCCGGCATCGACGCATACCACTGTCCGGCATTGGTCAGCGACACCTGGCTGCCAGCCTGCTCAAAGAGATAACACTGGTCTTTCTCGCTCTCGAAATAGCATATTCCCTTGCAGCGAATCACGCTCTTCGGGAACTTGCGCGCAATGAACTGGTCGAACTCTGTCAACGAGAACGGACGACGACGGCGATAAACGAAGGTGCCGATGCCGTATTCCAGTGCTTCGCCCTCCTCTTCGTTCTCCAGATCATCCTCGTCAGCCTCCACAGCCTCTATCCAGCGTGCCGACGTAGCCACCTTTTCAAAGTCGAACAGTCCGGTGTTTATAATCTTCTTCAGGTCCACATCACCATAGTCGCATGGTATGATCTCCGCCTTCGGCTGAATCTGGCGCAGTATCGCCTTCACATGTTCCAGTTCTTCGGCAGTCACCTCCGATGCCTTGTTGAGCAGTATGATATTACAGAACTCCACCTGCTGGATCACCAGACTCTCCAGGTCATCATCATCGATGTTCATCCTCGTCAGGTCGGTGCCCTCATTGAATTCATCGCGCAGTCGCAGGGCATCACACACCGTCACGATGGCGTCGAGCTTCGCCATGCCCTCCTTCGCCATCTCCGGATACATCCTCGGATATACGCTGATGGTCTGGGCTATTGGCGCCGGTTCGCAGATGCCGCTCGCCTCGATTACTATATAGTCGAAGCGGTGCTGTGCCACGATGTCGCTGATCTGCTGCACGAGGTCCATCTTCAGCGTGCAGCATATGCAGCCGTTCTGCAGAGCCACCAAACTGTCGTCTCCCTCGCCCACGATGCCTCCCTGCTGTATGAGGTCGGCGTCGATGTTCACCTCACCGATATCGTTCACTATCACTGCAAATTTCAAGCCCTCCTCATTGGCGAGTATTCTGTTGAGCAATGTAGTCTTTCCGCTTCCCAGATATCCGGTAAGCAGAAGCACAGGTGTTTCTTTCATATTCATAATCAATATATCATTAAATAATTAGAACAATCACATGCAACAACAAAAAAGACATCCCCTTGGTGAGGATGTCTCTTTGTTGTTGGGATACTCGGACTCGAACCAAGAATGACAGGACCAGAATCTGTAGTGTTACCATTACACCATATCCCAATGCTTTTGTTTTATCAATCGTTTGTTATTAACTTCCCGATTGCGATTGCAAAGGTACTACTTTTTTTTGAACTACAAACAATTTCGGCAACTTTTTTATAAAAAAATCCAAAATAACACCATATTCTTGCTTAATTCGGATAAATCGGCTTACCTTTGTATGCTGTTGGCACATTATATATATATAAGACGAGCGGTATTTCGCATCAGAACGCGGTGTCGCCGCATGGTGTCGACAAAAAATAAATTAGAAAACAAAAATAATCCTATTAAAATTTGATGGAAAAGAAGAACAAGCTTGTAGAGACAATCGTAAAAGGTATTCAAGAGAAGAAAGGTTCAAATATCGTAGTTGCCGACCTTAGAGGTATAGCTGGAACGATATGCGACTATTTCGTGATCTGCCAGGGCAACTCACCGACACAGATCGACGCTATCACCGACTCAGTGGAGGAGACGGCACGCATAGAGGCTGGAGAGAAGCCGGTAAAGATTGCCGGACTGACAAACGCGCAGTGGGTGGCAATGGACTATTCCGACGTGATGGTGCATATCTTCCTGCCAGAAGTGCGCGAATACTACAATCTGGAAGACCTCTGGGAGGATGCCAAGATAACGGTAGTTCCCGACATCGACGCAGACTGACAACAAGCAGGACTGAAGAGCGACGACGGGTGTCCGCATCAGGAAATGCCTCGCTGCTCTATATATTATATAAGGTGGAAATTCAATACTACTGACATGAATCCGAACAATAATTTCAGCAACAACAATAAAAACAACAACAAGATGCCCAAGTTCAACATGGGTTGGATTTACGGTCTCTGCATCATCGGACTGATAATTGCCTTCATCATGGGAGGCAACTCCACCGGTGGCAGCGCCGGCAAACAGCTGGCCTACTCCGACTTCCAGACTTATGTGGCTAAGGGCTATGCCGAGAGCATCGTCGTGAACAAAGACAACGGCAAGCTCAAGATGTTCGTAAAGCCGAACTACATCCGCACGGTGTTCAATGCCGGCACCAAACAGATGGGCCCCAACCCGTTCGTGGAGGTACAGTATGGCAGTGTGGACAAACTGGAGGGCTTTATCGATGCAGCCCGTGCGCAGGGCGTATTCAAGGGCGGACTGAGCTATGAGAGCGACCAGGGCAGCATACTGATGTATATCCTGCAGGCCGTAGGACCTATCATCCTCTTCTTTGCCATCTGGATATTCCTGATGCGCAGGATGGGTGGCGGCGGAGGCCCCGGCATCCTCGGTGTAGGCAAGAGCAAGGCGAAAGTATACGACAAGGAGAAAAACGAGAACCCTATAACCTTCAAGGACGTAGCCGGACAGGAAGGCGCCAAGCAGGAGGTGCAGGAAATCGTAGACTTCCTGAAGAATCCGAAGAAATACACCGAACTGGGCGGCAAGATACCCACCGGTGCCCTCCTCATCGGTCCTCCGGGAACCGGTAAGACGCTGCTTGCCAAGGCAGTGGCCGGCGAGGCCGGCGTACCATTCTTCTCCATGAGCGGTTCCGACTTCGTGGAGATGTTCGTAGGTGTGGGCGCAAGCCGCGTCCGCGACCTCTTCCGCCAGGCCAAGGAGAAGGCTCCCTGCATCATATTCATCGACGAGATCGACGCCGTGGGACGTGCGCGCAGCCAGAACCCGTCGATGGGCAGCAACGACGAGCGGGAGAGCACCCTCAACGCATTGCTCACCGAGATGGACGGTTTCGGCACCAACAGCGGAATTATAGTGCTGGCTGCCACAAACCGTGCCGACATGCTCGACAAGGCATTGCTCAGAGCCGGTCGTTTCGACAGGCAGATCAGCGTTGACCTGCCAGACCTGAACGAGCGCAAGGCGATATTCGAGGTGCATCTCCGTCCTATCAAGAGGGATGCCAGCGTGGATGTGGAGATGCTGGCACGCCAGACTCCGGGATTCTCGGGTGCCGACATTGCCAATGTCTGCAACGAGGCGGCTCTCATAGCAGCGCGCCACGGCAAGAAGAGCGTGGAGAAGCAGGACTTCCTCGACGCCGTAGACCGCATCATCGGCGGACTGGAGAAGAAGACCAAGGTGATGACCGCCTCTGAGAAGCGCTCGATAGCCATCCACGAGGCAGGTCACGCCACGATATCATGGTTCACCGAACATGCCAACCCGCTGGTCAAGGTATCCATCGTGCCACGAGGCAGAGCTCTCGGCGCTGCATGGTATATGCCGGAGGAACGACAGATCACCACCAAGGAGGCAATGCTCGACGAAATCTGTTCGCTGCTCGGCGGACGTGCGGCAGAGGAGCTCTTCACCGGACACATCTCCACCGGTGCCATCAACGACCTGGAGCGTGTCACCAAGAGCATCTACGGTATGATTGCCTATGCCGGAATGGGCACCAACCTGCCTAACATCAGCTATTACAACAACAACGAATATAACTTCCAGAAGCCATACTCCGAGACCACGGCTAAGGCTATCGACGACGAGGCTATCAGAATGATCGCCGAACAGTATGACAGGGCCAAGGCTATCCTCACGGAACACAAGGAGGGCCACAACCAGCTCGCCCAGCTTCTCATAGAGCGCGAGGTGATCTTCGCCGAGGATGTGGAGAAGATATTCGGCAAACGTCAATGGGTGAGCCGCTCACAGGAGATTCTCGAAGAGACCAACAGCAAGGCGGAAAACTCTCCTGCCACAGAGAACACCAAGAGTTCTGAGGAAACCAAAAACACGGATGACACCGAGAACTCCACTACCACATCCACCGACGACCAAAACCAATAAGCATCATGACAGAAGAAAAGAAGAACAGCAAATTGAGCAATCTGATAGTACGCAGCATCACGGGTGTGTTTTTCGTCACCGCAGTAGTGGTGTGTTTCCTTGATGCGTTTGCAATGGAATTCCTGTTTGCCCTCGTCACCGGACTGTCGCTATGGGAATACACAGGACTGGTGAACGAAAAGGAGAACGTGCAGGTAAACCGTTTCATAAGCACCGTGGCGGGAGTGTATTTCTTCTTCGCCGTAGGAGGTTTCTGCAGCGGAATCGTCGACACGGGGGCCGTGTTCATCCCCTATCTCCTCACCATCGTGTATCTCTTCATCAGCGAACTATACACCGGCAACGACAACGCCATAGAGGACTGGGCCCACACCATGCTCGGACAGATGTATATCGCACTGCCTTTCTCCACCATCAACGTGCTGGCATTCAATGGAGCGGCAAACGGACAGACGGTATACAACTACATCGTGCCGCTCTGCGTATTCATCTTCCTCTGGACCAACGACACGGGAGCATACTGCAGCGGTTCGCTGTTCGGCAAACACAAACTCTTCCCGCGCATCTCTCCCGGAAAGACATGGGAGGGTTCCATCGGCGGAGCACTGCTCGTATTGGTGGCAGCTGCCGTGGTATACCATTTCTTCCCGCATATAGAGAGCGAACTGGGACTGTCGCTCATCCAGTGGATGGGTCTGGGTCTCGTCATCGTGGTGTTCGGCACATGGGGCGACCTCGTGGAGTCGCTTTTCAAGCGCACCCTCGGCATCAAAGACAGCGGCAACATACTGCCTGGCCATGGTGGAATGCTCGACCGCTTCGACTCTTCGCTCATGGCGATGCCTGCCGCAGTGGTATATCTTTACACGCTGACGCTGATAAGCGCATGACAATTCAACAAAATATTCAGAGAGGGTATGCCGAATCGGCATACCTTTTTTTTTGAGAAAGCCTTCGCTTAACCCAAATCGGTCATTAGGGCTTGCCTGGATTTTGTTCTTTTAGAAGAGTGGATTTTGTTTGGCTTTTAATGAGTAATAGCGAGCTATTACGAATTAAAAACAAGCAAAAGACGCCTTATAAAAAACAAAAGACTGCAAGCAGTAAATATAAAATACAATAAACGGCCTAATGACCGTTTTGGGTTTAACCCATTGGCGGAATTAATATAATGCACAATTAATTCCGCCAATGGGCTTGTCATTGTTATACCTGGTGACGGTGAAAAGACGGCTTTGTCAGATGAATCAGCCAAATAATTACGCCGACAAGAATATATGTCTAAAATCCCCCACGGCGTGGGGAACAGTTCCCCCTAATGTGGGGTTTCATTCCCCACGCCAGGGGGAGAATTTTCAGTCTTGTATATTTCACCTAAAACGGTCATCAAACGGTTTGGAGTTTAATCGATTATATACCTCCAGTCCTTCACTGTGCCAATCGCAATGATTAACCGCTTTATATTTTTCAGATAACGCAGATACTGTTTCATCAAAGCTTGTATGGGTACTTGTATGGGTGTCATCCACATCACTATAACCAATCAGCATATAGCGGTTCTTCAGTTCATGATGTTCGCCCAACATCAAATTCCGGAAGAACTTTGCAAGGAATGACTTGTTGGGTTCTATACCTTTTGAAGGATTGCGGTAGTTGGTACGAACAAGGGCATTGCAGAAATACATTTCAATATATTGGTATGCCTTTTCAAAAACATCATTATCCTTGATGCTATACTTGATCCACAGAATCGAACGAAGTTTCTTCTTGATTTATCGGCCTGTTTATATACGGCAGCAAACTTCTCTTGTTTTCCTTTGGAAGGGATTCCAAAAGGAAATATTTCAAAATCTCAATCATATCTTTGTATGTTGTTGGTTTAATTATCGCGCGACAAATTATTCATACTCTATAATATCAACTTGGTCACTCGTCAGTGACCAAGTTAAGTGACTAAGTCAATACCCGTTTGTACTTTTGGCTTCGGCTATTAGGTTTTTCAGGAATAGTCATAACCAAAAAACCACCCTCTATAAGAGGGTCAATATAGCGATGCTTAACATTGAATCTGTGTTTAAGGCCAAGATGCTCCATTATTTCAGTCATACTTCGAGGAGTATAACAAAAATCAATTACATCATTAAGCGTGTCATTCAACTTGGTCACTGACTTAGTCACGTTTTTTTCATCAGTGACCAAGTTAAGTGATAAGGAAGGCCTCACGACTACCTCAAAAGCTGTAATCTTGTCCACATTGAACTCTGGTTCTGGATTACCATTCTCTTGCAAGAGATTCTTTACACGTTGAATTCCACGATTGAACATGTTAACATACTTCAATCCACGCATAGCTTCTGCAACAATAGGATTACGATAATCATTTACCGTTGGGAAGTTCTCAGGACGAGCCTCGCCATACAGGCCTCCAGCATTAAGAATTTCAATTCGATCTTCATATTGATAAAGTCGTATTGGCATATTGGATTGGTAATCTCTATGCATACATGCATTCATTAGCAATTCTCTCAAAGCCAGGTCTGGGTAGTTCAACACATTCTTCTCTCGCAGCATACTAATAGGCATAGGCCGAGAAGTAACCACAGCATCCCTCACAAAATTTTCCAATTGTGGCAGTATCTTACAAAGGCTTCCTTTAATTTGTCGTTCATTAACGATTTCACTACCACGATCTTTCCCTGCAAAATGAACATATTGCACATAGCACCCATGCATGTAGTACTGCGGAGCTTTACCAAAAAGAATCATTGCTGCATTCGTAGGACATTCATGTGTAAGGTCGTACAAATGAATTGCAGCCAATTGTTCTTTAATATCACGAGTGTCATTAGCCAATACTTCGTCATCAACAATCTGGGGTAGATACTCTTTTTTAATAAAGTCCGTATCAATATCATTGATAGTTGCGCCAAAGCAAGGTGTAGCATCAAAAGTGGCCATATAGGATGTTCTGCGCTCAAACAATATTCGTTCTTCCGCTTCACTTGCAATATCTCTGCGAGGACCAATACGAACAAATGTCCTACCACGATATCGTACAGGAGGGACCAATGATGGCGAAACTTCAGCCACAAGTAATTCTCCATCCTCATATTCAAATCTTTCAACCGACATAATAGGAAGGGGCAATATATTACCATTTGAACGTATGGCCGAAATCTTCTTTAGCAAATCATCATTAACCTTCAATCCAGATAAAGTTCCATTATCATATGCACCAATAATCAGATACCCATTCTTTTTAGAATTAGGTAAATCATTCGAGAAGGCACATATTGCTTCTTGGAACTTATCCATATCTCCCGTTGAAACAGTACGCTCAATTCTATATGTCTCAGTGCTTGTCAACAGCTCACGTACTTCTTCCTTTGATATCATGCTATTCCTATTATTGATTATTTATCAAACTTTTTATCACAGAGTTCTTATCACCTGCTCCATCTGTTCGCCGAGCGAGATGGTGTATCCCTGCTTGAGGAACACCACGCGGTTGAACGTGTCGGAGATGAAGAAGATTGGCGAGAGCGACTTGTTTGAGAGTTTCATGTTCTCGGATATTTCCTGACGCACGGCACCGCCGGCATCTATACCGAAGATAATGTTCTTGGGCAGACCGGGGAATTCCTTGGCATTGAACTTCTTTGCGGCAGCCTCATCCTCGAAGAGCAGCACGAGAGGTCTGCCCCACTTGTCGAATTCCGCCGCCACCTTGGCGATGTCTTTCAGCGCATGGTTGGTAGGCTCCTGTCCCACGCCGATCAGTCCGGTGATGAAATACCCTCTGCCCGTCTGCGAGAGGAATGTCACTTCCCTGCCGTCGAGCGTCTGGAACTTGGCTTCGGAATTGAACGACCCTATCACGGAGACGTCGGTCGGCGATGTGCGTATCTTCAGGTCAAGATCAGTGGTCTTGCCCTCCTCCACGGAGAAGAGTCTGGCCTCCGACTTCACGGCTCCGCTGGCGAGGCGCATACCCGTAACGAGCAGATACTGACCGGCATCGAGACTCACGCCATCCTTGAACGTGGAGCCCCAGGTGGTGCCTTCTTCCGGATATTCGAGCAGCGATGTGGTGCCGTTGGCATTGATGCGGCTGATGGTGAAATGACTGAAATACTTAGGGTCGTCAACGATGGCATTCTTCTCATAACGGAGCATCAGAGTGCCCTGTGGCGCCACCTGCTTCACCACCTTCTCGAAGTTCACGTCCGCCCACTTGCCTTCAGCCTTGTATTGCGTCTTGCCGGTAACGGGGTCTACACGTGCCTCGATGTCGAAGCTGCGCGCCATATCCACGAAGAGGATGTTGCGCGAGCGCCTGTCGGTAATCTTATAATCGTATGCCCCCATCGGAGTCTGCGCTATCATCGGCGACTTCTTGTCGGGATTCATCCTGATGTTCTTCTTTATCCATTTCACGAGTTCCAGAGGATTCTTCTGGAACTTCCGCCTTTCCTTGTCGGAGAACATCGAGCGGAATTCCGCCTTGAACGTACGGGTTATCATCTCGTTCTCCACTCTTGGCGAGAGCTGTGTGCCGGCGGCATAGCTGTCGTCGAGGATAGCCATCCTGATGTCGCGCAGGTCTTTGTCGCTGAGCGTGGCGAGAAGGTCTGTCACCCTCTGCGTCTTCTCTGCCGACACGGCATTCTTGGTGATGAAATCGAGAATCACCTGATGGTTGCCGCTCGATTTCTCGAGGAATGTAGCCAGTCGCTGCAGTCCTTCGGCGCTGGCTCCCGCCACCTTTCCCTTCAAGGCATCGACAGCCCTCTCGTGTGTATAGAATGTGGCGAGATAGGCATGGCGCAGCGAGTCTTCGTATTCAAAGCGGCGGTTGTTCTCCGCCCTCTGCTCTGGCGAGACGAACGGCACGTTGGCTTTCTCTGGCGGTGGCACGATGTCGAACGAATCCGTCGCCTCGCTCTGTTCTCTCACCGCCACGTTATGGCTGAGACTGATGCGCAGCGCCTTGTCTGTGGCAAACGCCACTTTGGCGAAGCCATACTTGCCGTCTTTTGACGCCCACACCATCATGTCGCCCTTGCCAGCCGTGAGATTCGTATGACCGGCGGCGTCGGTGAATTTCGCCACTACCGGACAGTATTCGGCATAGTTGTAAATGCAGAAGTCCACACGGGCTCCGCTAACCGGCACACCGTTCTCATCAACGATGGTGAAATCCACGTTTGCCGTCTCGCCATAGTTTCCGATGAGGTTTATCTCCGTGTTGCAGGGAGTGCGCAGGAGCACCTCCTCCGGTCCGTCGTAATATCCGAACACTCTGGTGTGCATCAGCAAGGCCCTGGATGCAGGAGCGTTGAACCATCCGAGATCGAGCACCGGTTCCGGTTCGCAGGCTCCGAGGAAATACCATTTTCCGTCTGCCCATGCTTCCACCCATGCGTGGTTGTCGTCGGTATGTGCCCAGCGTGGCGTGTATACCTGTCGTGCCGGTATGCCCATCGCCCTGAGCGCTGCCACGAGCAGGATGCTCTCCTCGCCGCATCTGCCGTAGGCCGATCTCACGGTGGCGAGTGGTGAGGAGGTGCGTGGGTCGGAGGGTTGGTAGGTCACCTTCTCATGACACCAGTGGTTTATCTCCAATATAGCGTCCCGCATCGACAGTCCGGCGATGCGGTCTTTCAGTTCGTCGTAAAACACGCTGCGTGCGTCGTCGAGTTCCTCGTTGTTCACTCTCACCGGCAGCACGAAGTGGCGGAACAGCAGTTCGGGCACATTCTTGCCCCATGCCATCTGCTGCCGTGCCTTGTTGCTCGCCCTCACATTGGCGAGATAATATTCGACGGTATGGTCGGTAATGTCGGCGAGCGGCATATAGGCATAGAGAAACTGCAATGCCTCGAGTTCCGCCTGAGTGACCGAGAGTTTCGCCACATTGCAGAAATTGCCGCCAATAATGGCTTTGCGTTTCTGGAAATCCTCTTCCACCTTTTGCCGATAGGCTGCATCGGTGAGGAAATGCTGCTGTGTGTTCTCTTGAGCCATTGCCGTCTCAACCGCCATATTGTCGGAAGCTGAGACCATTGCCGGCATATTCGCTGCCGCCATACAGGCGAGGAGTGCCGTGGTATATAGTGTATGTTTCATATTATCAGTGTTTTTTATCAACAAGTTAGTATTGGATTATTGCAGGAGAAGCAAGGGGGTTACATTTCGTCGATTTCTTCTCCGGTGCGCTCCATCACGTTTGCCGCCATACCGTCGGCAGCGTGGATGATTGGCACGAGGGGATAGAGCTTCTGTGCGGTATCGAAGCTTCTCACGTCTTCAAAACTGTTCTGGTTGAGTCCCCAGGCTCCCATGTGCCAGCGTATGGCAAGCATCTCATCGTCGTAGAGGTCGATGCCGCCGAGCAGTATCATCACGAGCGATTTCTCGCCGTGGCCCATAGGGAAATTCTTGTATGTCACCTTGTAGCCCTCGGTGTCTTCCCACTGTCCGAGTGCGTTCTTGCGCTTCTTCACCGAGCGTTTGTAGATGTCGCTCTTGCAAACATCGTGCAGGAGCGAAGCGATGATTATACTTTCGCGTTTCACCTCGGTGGCGAGCGATGGTTCCAGAGTCTTCATCCCCTCCCAGATGGCGAGCGCCGCCTTGCAGGTGTTAAGAGAATGTCTGACAAGACCTCCCTCCACATTGAGATGATGGCCGGCGGATGCCGGTGCGGTGAAGAAGCCTTGCTCTTCCAGGTTGTCTATCAGGTCTTCCACTCCCTCTCGCTCCGTGGAGCGAAGCAGCTGGAGGAATTCCTCCTTGCATTCTGAAATATCTATTTTCATATTTACTATTTTTATCGTGTTTTCTTTTCAAGACGCAAATATAGTCATAAATAACCTTTATCACACATTTTTACCTCAAGAAAATCAAACTGACGGAAGATTTGGGGAGGAGAAAAGGAGGTATACACATGGCGAGCCAAGAAGAAGGGCAAGATATACATGCGTGTTGACCCCAAAACGGCCATTAGGCCGTTATAAAATTAGCTAATGACTGCTTGCAGTCTTTTGCTTTTTATAAGCGTCTTTTGTTCGTTTTTAATTCGCAATAGCTCGCTATTACTCATTAAAAGTCAAACAAAATCCACTCTTCTAAAATATCAAAACCAAGCAAGCCCTAACGACCGATTTGGGTTGAAAACTTGCGAAACTTCAATAATTTAAATTAAAATACTACAGGGGATTTGGGGTACATCCTTGTAATACGTACTTTTGTAGCACACACGAATGGTTTTAGCCACAAGCAGTCATGAGATGACACACTAAAACGACATGATGACCGCTGGGGTTAATACGAATCAGGAAAGAGAATTTACTAACTAATCAAAGAAACAAAACGAAATGAAAAAGACTCTTATGGTTGTCGTGGCGATGCTGACAAGCCTCACCGCGGCGTTTGCCAACGATTATGGCAAATACTACCAGAACCTGCCGGTGAAGATGGAGCAGCCAGTGTTGGCAACCATCCCCGACTACAGCGTGAACCTGACGGATTTCGGAGCCGTGGGCGACGGACTGACGCTAAACACCGAAGCCTTTGAAAAGGCCATCAAGGATCTCGACAAAAAAGGCGGCGGACACCTTATCGTGCCGCAAGGAATATGGCTCACCGGACTTATCTCGCTGAAGGACAACATAGACCTTCATCTCGAGAAGAACGCCATAATTCTCGCCACACCAGACCGCACGCAGCATTTCAAGACCAAAGACGGAGTGAGAGACAAGAAATGCTCACCACTCATCAGTGCCAGCAAGCGCAAGAACATCAGTATCACCGGAGAGGGAATCATCGACGGCAACGGTGCCGTATGGCGCCCGGTGAAGCGTTCGAAGGTGAGCGACACGGAATGGAAACAGTATAACGAGATGGGCGGCACACAGACCGACGGCGGCAAACTGTGGTTTCCGTTCAACCTGAAGCATTTCGGCAACATCGCCGACACGCCACAGGCACAGGAGAGCTTGAGAACACACCTCATAAGACTGACAGACTGCGACAGAGTGCTGGTGAGCGGAGTGACGATACAGAATTCGCCAAAGTTCCACCTCATCCCTACCCGATGCACAAACGTGGTGGTGGACGGAGTGACCATCCGCTGCCCATGGAACGCACAGAACGGTGACGCCCTCGACATCAGCTGCTGCAAGAACGTATTGATAGTGAACAACACCATCGATGCCGGCGACGACGGCATCTGCATGAAAGGTGGAGCAGGAAAGAAGGCTGCTCCCGACGGACCATGCGAGAACATTCTGATAGAGAACAACACGGTATATCATGCACACGGAGGATTCGTGATAGGATCGGAATTCTCAAACGGCATGAAGAACATCGTGGTGCGCAAGAACCGCTTCTCAGGCACCGATACCGGACTGCGCTTCAAGAGCGGCATCGGCAGAGGCGGTAAGACGGAGAACATCTACGTGAGCGACATCGTGATGACTGACATCAAGGGCGAGGCGATAATCTTTGAATGCACTTATGCCGACAAGAAATACAGCGTGAAAGAGGACAACGGCAAGGTCACTGTTCCACAGAACGCTGAATTCGTGCCGGAATGGAGCGACATACATATCAGCAACGTGGTGTGCCGCGGTTGCGAAACTGCCGTCAGCGCCCACGGACTGCCTGGCTACAGCTGTCTGAAAGGCATAACAATAGACAACTCCACATTCTTCTACAACAAGAAGGACAAGGACATAGAAGCCGGCGCCGACGTGAAACTGACGAACTGCAAGTTCGCCACATTCTGAACAACGACAACAAACTGATTTGAGATAAAAAGACTCCCGCAACTGTTGAGGTGTGGGAGTTTATTTATGTTGGTATACGAGAGCAATATTATCATTATTTTACTTCCCCTCCCTTTCCTTCCACTCCAGGAGCAGAGCAATTCCTACACTTTTCCAAGGTAAAAACGCCTCTTTTCCTACACTTTTCCAAAGTAAAACAATACATTTTTCAACACTTTTCCAAAAATTCTTTGCGTGGAAAGATTGAATGCATTAGCGATAGTACCGCCATAACTATATAAAAACGGATGGTTATGGCGGTATTATCGTTTATAAGTCCGCCATAACTATGTTAAAAAAGGTAGTTATGGCGGTGTTATCATTACATAATTCATCACTTTGTTATCTTTGCAGCGGTAAGGTTCGGTATGTTACAACATGAACTTACGGGACAGTCGTCCGGCATCTTTTCTGCCCACCAGGGGCAAGCACGTTACTCATTAGGGGCAAGCACCGTGCCCCACTTGGGCAA
>NZ_FR892609.1:0-561 GCF_000436015.1 Prevotella sp. CAG:592
TGCTCACCTTCATGAGACGCACGACCCTGAGTGCCTTGGCTACAGAAAACACGCTCAAGGATGCCTTGCACTGTGGTGGAGTGCCCATGCAAGAATACGTTTCATCTTGTTTGGCTGCCGAAGGACAAATGATCAGGCGCGAGCACTCTGGCGAGGGCTTGCCTACTCCTGTCTATACATATCTTGATGAAGACCTCGACGTACATGGTGAGCAGTTTGACAAGGTGATGTTCTTCTTCCGTGAAATAGTAAAACTCTCTGCAATGGTTCGCACAATGGTTAATCATGCCCTTATGTACAACGTGCTTCTACCCTTCAAATGCTATCCCACAAGAGCACAACTTTTCTATATCAACAAAGTGTTGTTGCTTTCCTTGAAAGCGAAAAAGGTGGCACAAGCCGCCATTGAGAATGTAAAGCAAGGAAGAAGTGTGGTGATTGGCATGAGCGACACGCTTGAGTGTATCGTACAGGACGTGGAAGTGAATGAAGACGGATCCGTTCGTGGCGACATATCTGCGTTGTTGTTGCGCTTGTTGGAAAAGACGGTTTGTGGAAGCG
>NZ_FR892610.1:0-1813 GCF_000436015.1 Prevotella sp. CAG:592
GCGATATTTACAACTTTTACTCATATCTATCATCAAAAATAATTCCTCCAACGGGTAAACTTTCCACTTTTTATTCAAAAAAACATGCACTGATACAAATATAAACTATATTTGCACTTGCCTGCTGTATTCACGGTCAGAGATAGAAAAGACTGAATTATAAAATATTATATAGCATGAAGAATTTATTTACACCATTAGCTTTACTATTGTTGCCAAGCTTTAATTTAAAGGCTCAGAATGTAATTAGCCCAAATAACGAGAAAAACGGACCTACAATATTGCGAACTGTTGGAGATGATTCTACAGAATCTGACTAGGAAGAGGTTTATCAAGTTGTTGAACAGCAACCGAGTTTTCCTGGAGGAAGGGAAGAACTGTTTAAATATCTTACATACAATGTCAAGTATCCAATTGACGCTACAAAAAACAAGATTGAAGGACGCATATTAGTAACCTTTGTTGTAGAGCACGACGGCAGCATTTCAAACGTAGATGTTGCAAATAGCGTATATCCATCATTGGATAAAGAGTCAATAAGGGTTGTCAGCGGAATGTCTAAATGGATTCCGGGAAAGGTAAACGGTAAAACTGTTCGCGTAAAATATACTATACCGATAACCTTCAGGTTGAACTGATAATCATTTTATAAAATAGGACAATGGGGCATAATATTTTAGTAATTGGCGTAGGTGGAGGAGCTGATCAGACTTTAAAAAGATTGAAGCAAACAAATATTCAAAACATCGATTATCTTACCATAAATTCGTACTCTGCTGCCTTTCCTGACATTAATTTAGGTATGTTTTATAGTGGACATTTCATTTATGAATGGCCACATATTGAGACATGGATTGAATTGACTATCAGAGCAGAGAATGACATACGGGAAATGATTCTCAAGAAAAGCCCATCATGTGTTATTATCGTTGCAGGATTCGGAGGCTTCACTGGTACAGGTTCAGCTCCTGTTGTAGCACATATAGTAAAGTCTTTGAATCTTTTTTCGGTAGGCATCATAACAACTCCTTTCCGTTGGGAAGGAAAAGAGCGAAAAAAAAGAGCATTATCAAATATTTCACACATGAAAAAGTATATTGACTCTCTTTTTATCATCGATAGTGATAGCGTATTGGAAAATATTCCTGATTCATATTCACCGAATTTTGTAGACATGTTCAATTTACTAGATAAAAGATTATGTGATATTGTTAAAGAGTTTTTTCCATATCATTCAATAATGTCATTCATTGGACTTTAGAATCTTTAATTTATCATATACCCAAAAGAAGTTTTGCCTTTTATGAAACAGAAACAGCTTCCAACATACAGGAAGTGGAAAATTCGATAAATAATATAAATTGTGAATTTGTAAAAAATGGTATAAATCATGAATCAATCAAATTCATGATTACAAATATTCATGTTAGTAGCTTATCTGCTATAAAAATGAATCATATACAAAAAATAACCTCAGCAATAAATGATAGTTTTCATATGTCTATGCATGATTTAGGTATAGGTATCACTATTGACGACAAGGTCGGGGATAAAATTAGAATTGCGATATTAATATTTACCATTGCTCTTAATTAGTGTTACAGAATAGACAACATTCTTTTTTGAGAAAGAATCATATAAGAATTCTTCCTACTGTAAAATATATATCACTGATATTTGATTAGCTCCTGCCACGAACTTTGTCGGGTAAATAATATCCGAGCTATATGACTCACTGAAGACAAGGAAACAAAAGATATATCAAAAAAACAGACTCAAAGCATTGTAATTCACATAAAATGTGTAAGTTTGC
>NZ_FR892611.1:0-2920 GCF_000436015.1 Prevotella sp. CAG:592
ATATTATAAATCACCCAACAACGATTTCATCCTTGCCCATGGCGACTGTTTCAAACTTCTCAAAGAGTTTGATTTCAAGTTCGACATGATATTTGCAGACCCTCCTTATTTCCTCTCCAACGGTGGCATATCGTTGCAGAGTGGCAATGTAGTGTGTGTAGATAAGGGTGAATGGGACAAGGGCAAGTCACAAGAAGACATGATGGCGTTCAATATGGAATGGCTGCGTCTGTGTCGTGACAAACTGAAGGATAATGGTACTATATGGATTAGTGGCACTTACCACAACATCTTTTCTGTGGCTAATTGCCTGACTGAACTTGGCTACAAGATTCTGAATGTCATCACTTGGGAGAAGACAAATCCACCTGTCAACATTTCTTGCCGCTACTTCAAATACTCCACGGAATTTGTCATTTGGGCAAGGAAGATGCGGAAAGTTCCACATAAGTTCAATTATGAACTGATGAAAGAATTGAATGGAGGTAAGCAAATGTCTGATGTGTGGCGAATGCCAGCCATTGGTCGTTGGGAAAAGACATGCGGCAAACATCCTACACAAAAACCTTTGCGCCTTCTTGTTCGGATGATTCTTGCTTCAACTAATCAAGGAGATTGGATTCTTGACCCATTCAGTGGCAGTTCTACAACAGGCATTGCTGCTAATCTGTGTGGAAGAAGATTTGCTGGACTTGAACAAGAGGAAGAATTTTGTAAGTTGAGTAAGGCAAGACGTGAGGAAATAGAGAATCTTGAAGATTATGATAATCTGATAAACCATATTGAAGATTTGCATATATTTCGTAAAAATTTTATGGTGAAGGAAGATGCAAATGTTTACGCACAAATACCATTTTAAATAATCGTTTTAATTTATATGACAATACAAGTTATCCTCATTTTTATAGGCTTATATTTATATTTATAAATTAGATAGAGTTGTTTGCAGCATTACAGATACCTGTTTTAATAATTGTATGCAATACTATTGTGCAAACGTTTGCACTAACAAAAATGCCTTTTCCTTGTTAAAATAGTTTTAACGTATTGTAATACCTCCTATATTTGCAAGCAACTATCAAACATGAGAGAAAATTATGCCTTAAAGCAATCTACAAATGAACATCAAAGCCCGATAGAACGTTAGGGCTTTATGGATATTGGATATATAATTAGTAACATAAAAAAAACTATTAACAATGAAGCAGGTAAGATTCAGTAATGCCATGAGAGCTGTAGCCCTGACGGGAGGCTTGTTCTTGACGGCAAGTGCCTTCGGACAACAGGTTGTCGTGAAGGGACATGTGAAGGATGCCACCGGCGAGCCAATCATCGGAGCGACCATCCGAGTTGACGGTACCGATGGCGGTACCATTACCGACATTGACGGTAATTTCTCTATCAACGCAGACGCCAAGTCTACATTGAAAATCTCCTACATCGGATACGAGACGGTATCCGTGGCAGCAGGACAGAACATCAACGTCATCCTGAAGGAAGATGCCGCCACGAAGCTCGACGACGTGGTGGTGATCGGTTACGGTCGTGCGAAGAAGACCGACCTCACCGGTTCTATCTCAGCCTTGAAGCCAGACGAGCTGTCGAAGGGTATCACAAACAACGCCTCGGACATGCTCGTAGGTAAGGTGGCCGGTGTTGATGTGCAGACCACAGGCGGTATGCCAGGTGCAGGAGCACAGATCCGTATCCGTGGTGGTGCCTCTCTCTCAGCCAGCAACGATCCTCTGTATGTTATCGACGGACTCGTTATCGACAACAACACGGCGACTGGTATGAGTAACATCCTTGCCAATATCAACCCTAACGATATCGAGAACTTCACGGTGCTCAAGAGTGCTTCGGCAACGGCAATCTACGGTTCGCGCGCCAGCAACGGTGTCGTAATCATCACCACAAAGAAGGGCCGCAGCGGACAGAAGCCGACATTCACTTACAACGGTGACTTCACCATTTCGACGGCTCTTAAGAAATATGATGTGCTCAGCGGAGACGAGTATAGAAACCTCATCGAATCATTGGGTATGAGCCGTGACCTCCTCGGCACCGCCAACACCGACTGGCAGGACGAGATACTGCGCACCACGCTTTCTACAAACCACAGCATCAGCATGCAGGGCGGTCTGAAGAACATGCCATATCGTGTGAGCGCCGGATACAACATCGGCAACGGTATCCTGAAAACAAGCTGGATGCGCCGTTTCAATTCAAGCGTTAACATCGCACCTACCTTCCTCAACAACCACTTGAACTTCAACATCACAGCCAAGTATATGTATGAGAAAGACCGCTATGCCGACACCGGTGCCGTAGGAGCAGCCATCGCTATGGACCCGACACGTCCGGTGCGCATGTCAGACCCAGAATACAGCGTTGTGGGAGGATACTACCAGACTTTGGTAAACGCTTCGTATAACGACCCTAACTGGACAAAGACATCATACTCTCAGACTCCGCAGAACCCATTGGCTATGCTTAACAACAAGTATTGTCTGGCAAATGCCAACGACTTCAGCGGCAATGCAGAGGTGGACTACAAGATTCACGGATTCGAAGACCTCCGTCTGCATGCAAGTATCGGTGCACAGTATACAGAGACAGAACAGACCAATGACATACGCCGCACTTCATACAGCAACAACTACTATGGCTACAAGGGCCTTATGGCATACTATAAATATAATGTAGTAGGCAGTGCATACGCACAGTATATGCATGAATTCGGAAACCATGGAGTTGACATCATGGCTGGTGCAGAGCAGGCACACTACCATCGTTCAGGATTCAACGAATACGGTAAGGGAACCAACCCATTGACAGGTGAGGCTTTCGACGAGTCATTCAGAAGTGAAAAGGAGTGGGCAACACACAACTCGCTCGTGTCTTACTTCGGACGTCTGAA
>NZ_FR892611.1:2939-15226 GCF_000436015.1 Prevotella sp. CAG:592
TGAACTACAACTTCCTCGACCGCTACCTCATTACCGCAACGTTCCGTGCCGATGGTTCTTCACGCTTCGCAAAGGGCAAGAAATGGGGATACTTCCCATCAGCTGCCGTAGCATGGAAGATCAGCAGTGAGCCGTTCATGAAGAATGCCACATGGCTCAACGACTTGAAGCTACGTTTCGACTGGGGTAAGACAGGTCAGCAGAACGGTATCGACGACTTCGTATACGCTCCTGTATACGTGACGAGCGACCAGTTCGCACAGTATCCTTTCGGAAACGACTACTATTACACCATGCGTCCTAACAAGTATAACTCAGACCTTACTTGGGAGAAGACAGAGACATGGAACGTTGGTTTGGACTTCGCGGCTCTCAACAACCGATTCACATTCACTCTCGACGGATATATCCGTAACACCAAAGACCTTCTGGCTAATGTTTCAACAAATGCCGGAGTGACACTCGGTGACGAACTTTTGCAGAATGTAGGTTCGCTGCGCAACTACGGACTTGAACTCTCATTCGATGTGAAACCAGTGGTAACAAAAGACTTCACATGGGATCTTACCTACAATGTGGGTTGGAACAAGAACAAGATAACATCCCTCAGAGCAGGAGACAGTGACTGGGTTTGGGTCAACAGCACAAAGGTTGCCCGTGGTAACAACAACAGGTTGCAGCGCAACAAGGTGGGTTATCCTATCAACTCATTCTTCGTTTATCAGCAGGTTTACGACGAGAACGGCAAACCTATCGAGGGCGTTTACGTAGACCGCGACGGTAACGGTTCTATCGACGATGGCGACCGCTACTACTATAAGAGTCCGGCAGCTGACGTGATAATGGGTCTCACATCCAAGTTCCTTTACAAGAGATGGGACCTCAGCTTCTCGCTCAGAGCATCTCTCGGCAACTATGTATATTATCACAATCTTGCTAACTGTGCTATAGTTTGTGAACAGGGTCTGAAGAGACAGGCTGGAGCCTTCCAGAATGTGCTCAGCGATGCCGTATCACTCGGATTCACAGGACAGACAGTTGCCATGAACAGCATCAGCGACTACTTCATCCGCAATGCTTCCTTCCTGAAGTGTTCTAACATCACACTTGGATACTCATTCCCTGCACTCCTCAAGTATGCGGGAGAGGATTATTTCTCTGGCCGTGTATACTTCACTGTGCAGAATCCATTTATCATCACCAAGTATAAGGGACTCGATCCTGAGGTTGCAAATGGTGTAGATACCGATCCGTATCCACGTCCAATCAGCTTCCAGCTCGGTGTTAACTTTAATTTTTAAGTAGACAAGTAGACAAGATACAAGTAGACAAGATGCTGGAAAACCAACATTCTCCCTCAAAAGGGAAGGACTGGAAATTACTAAGCATCATATAGCAGAGGAAGGTAAATTTCCTTGTCAACTCGTCTGCTTGTCTCCTCGTCAACTAACAAAATAAACAACTACAATTATGAAACATATAATTTTAAAGAGTGCGGCTTTGGCTTTCCTGACATTAGGGACAATGTCATGTGCCGACGACTTGAATATATCACCAATAGATCCACAGACTTCATCATCGTATGATGTGAAGCAGCTCCTTGCCAAGCAATATGCCTCATTAGGACTCACCGGTCAGAAGGGTCCTGACGGTAACGGTGACATGAGTGGTGATGAGGGTGAGAGCGGTTTCTACCGCACGGTGTTCAACCTCAACGAACTCAACACCGACGAGATCATATGGGCATGGCAGGACAATGAAGACATGGCACCGATTACAAACATGGCATGGACATCAGCTTCTCCACGTGTGAACTGGTGCTACCAGCGCCTTGCCTATGATGTCACGCTTCACAACCAGTTTATCTCTGAGCAGACAGGCAAACTTCCTGACGACGAGATTGCAGAGATTCGTTTCCTGCGTGCTCTCAACTACTTCGAGTTCCTCGACCTCTTCCGTAGAGCACCGTTCAAACTCGAGTTCAACGGAGAACTGCCTGACGAGAAGGTAGGCATCGACCTCTACAACTGGATTGACCAGGAGCTGACAGCCATAGAGCCAATGATGAAAGAAGTGGGAGCATACTGCAACAGCAAAGACTTCGGCCGTGCCGACCGCGGTGCAGCCTACGCTCTGCATGCCCGTCTCGCACTCAACGCCATGGTATACACCGACGGACAGGTGAACGACTACCAGAAGGCAAAGGACTATTGCGACAAGATCATCTCGGCAAACGTCTACGAACTCGCCAAGGAGCCAAAGAACGGATACACCGGTTATCAGCAGCTCTTCATGGCTGACAACGACGAGAATCCGGAGGCTATGAAGGAGATTATCCTCCCTATCCGCCAGGATGGAGCAAAGGCACGTAGTCATGGTGGTTCCACAATGCTTATCAACGGAACACGCTGCAGCGGAATGCCTTACTACTATCAGTCAAACCCATGGCAGTGTATCTTTGCACGCAAAGACATGGTTGGCAAGTTCATTCCAAGCCTCGACGTGGTGAATGCCGACAACGACGCTTGCAGTAAGTCATACGACAAATATCTGAAGGACAACAACCTCGACGCATCCAAACTCACAGAGGCAGACATCCTGAAGATGGACGAGGCACTCGGTGCAAGCACTAAGGAGATGGTCCGCAAGGCTGGTGACGACCGTGCACTTCTCTACGGAGGATTCGCAGGTGGTGTGCGCCGCCTGTCGCCAGACAAGACAATCAAGAACTTCTTCGACGGACTCTCTATCGTGAAATGGTCTAACGTGCGTACCGACGGTGCTGCCGCTCATGGAGACAACTTCTGTGATACAGACATTCCTCTCTTCCGTCTTGGCGAAATCTACCTCACACGTGCTGAGGCTCTCTATCGTCTCGGCGACAAGCAAGGTGCGCTGAAGGATATCCAGAAGCTGCAGGATCGTGCCCACAGAATAAACATCGCACAGTCTGTCGACCTCAACTACATCCTCGACGAGTGGTGTCGTGAGTTCTATCTCGAAGGACGCCGCCGCAGCGACCTCGTTCGTTTCGGTCTCTTCACCAGCAGCCAGTATGTATGGAGCTTCAAGGGCGGTCAGGAAAATGGAGTAGGTGTTGATTCACATTACAACGTTTATCCAGTACCAGCCAACGAGATAGCCGGTAACGCCAACTTGCATCAGAACCCTGGTTATTAATCAGGGGGAGAGAGAATAGAAAACATGTTTTATAATCATAAAAGAAAACGTATCATGAAATATATAAATAAAATAATGATGCTTCCGTTGCTCGTCCTGCCGTTCTTGTTCGCATCCTGCGACAAAGACGACGACTGCAACCCTACGCTCGATTTGAGCCATGTGGCAGAGGGCTTCGTTCTCAACACACCGGCTTACGCTGGCAACACATACGACCTCGCCAATTCTGACGGAGTGGAGCTGACATGCACCCAGCCTAACTATGGCGACGGAGTGCCATACGTAGTGCGCTATTTCGTACAGGTATCCATCGACCCTACATTCGCTGAAGGAAACAAGGATGCCAAGTTCAAGGAGCTGTCCACTTCTTTCACAACTGCAAAGATGGCAGCCAACGCCGTGGAGATGAACAACGCATTGGTAGACCTCTATCAGGAGGCTAACCCAGATGCCGACGTTCCTTCTTCAATGCCTGTTTATATCAGACTGCGTGCCATCATCGACGGATCGATGATAGAGAATCTCGGTGAGACATATTCTAATGTCATCACTCTCTCTTCTGTACGTGCCGAATATCAGGCACCTGACGTTGAATATCCTGCTTGTCTCTATGTCGTTGGCTCTTCTATCCAGGACGCTTGGAAAAGCTGGAAACAGGTGGCTCCGGTATATGGTATGGAAGGACAGTATTACACTATGGTCTACGTACCGGATGGTGGTTCATTCAAGTGGGGCACTTTCGTGGAAGACTGGCGCGGATTCGGAAAGATCACCATCG
This sequence comes from Prevotella sp. CAG:592, assembly GCF_000436015.1. Taxonomy (NCBI): domain Bacteria; kingdom Pseudomonadati; phylum Bacteroidota; class Bacteroidia; order Bacteroidales; family Prevotellaceae; genus Prevotella; species Prevotella sp. CAG:592. Next base: position 6,898 of record NZ_FR892611.1, read on the forward strand.
ACGACCAGGCTGAAGCAGGCGTTTCAGGCAACGACGACGACAATATCGTGCTTGCAAAGGGCGGATGGTATGTTCTGCACTTCGATGGTGTTATGTCTTCTGACAAGAAGAGCATCAACTACACTCTGCACATCTATCCTGGCAAGGCTTACGTAATTGGTGCAGCCTTCGGAAATTGGGGCGAGGCAAACGATGCTCTCGCTATGCAGGCTCCTGCCGACAATTCAGGCGAATGGGTATCTCCTGCTTGTACAGCCAGCGGAGAGCTTCGTGCTTACATCCGCATCCCTGGACTGGAGTGGTGGCGCACAGAGTTCACTCTCTACAACGGCAGCCTGTTCTTCCGCAAGGACAACATCGTTGACAACTGGGCTACAAACGTAGGCGATGATTATTCAGTGAAATGCTCTGCTGGTCAGAAGCTCTATGTCAACTTCGACAAGAACACCGGTGAGATGAAATAAGGTGGAATTGCCGGATCTTTATAAGACTTGAAAATCTTATATATCCGACATGTTTGATAAACTTATAATCAGAAAGAGAGTGGATGGGACTCTTTCGCTTGAGTCCTGTCTCTCTCCTTCAAACGACAAAAAACAAACAACAATGAAAAAGACATTATTATATAGCTTGGCAGCTTTGGTGGGACTCTCCTTCGCAAGCTGCAACGGCGACTATGACGACTGGACCAATCCTCAGGGATTTGGACAGGAGAACGCCATCACCATTCCTGGTTTCACAGCGACAGCTGCCGGCGACGTCAACCTTGCCAACCCTGGTGAGAACGTGAAGGTTTTCAACCTCTCTGAGGCTGCTCTGCCAGAGGGAACAGAGCTCAACAAGACCCGCATGATAATCACTCCTACTGATGAGGCTGCAACATACGACCTGCCACAGATTCTGGAGGCAAACAACGATGGTACAGTGGACAGCACGGCATTGCAGACCGCTGTGGTGAAGGCTTACGGAAAGCGTCCGGCAGCTCGTCCTTTCAAGGTTCACGTATATTCTGACGTGATGGCAAACGGACAGGCTCTGCTCGTGGATGCAGGAGAAATCAATATCAACGTGGCTCCAAAGGCTCCGTTCATCTCTAAGGCTTATTATCTTATCGGCGACTTCAACGACTGGACTACGGATGTGAACAAACTTGCCGGGTATAAGTTCTCTCGTTCTGACAAGGACGTTTATGAGGATCCTTTCTTCACATTCACCGTGACAACGACAAAGAACGACACGTACTGGAAGATTATCCCACAGGAGAATCTTGATGCCAACAACATCTGGCAGCAGGGTGTGGTCGGTACAGTCAAGGACGGTTCTACCGATGCCGAGGGTACTCTCGTTACTGATAACCCACAGGCCGGCAAGATTGCCGAGGCTGGCACATACGTCATTACGCTGAACATGATTGACTACAGCTACAGTGTGGTAAGAGCTGACTCTTATTATATGGTAGGCGGTGTGTATGGATGGAACGCAGAGTCTGCTTCTAAGGTTGCTTTCTACAACGAGAGCGGTTCTAAGGCTTCTATCACAACGCAGTGGACCGGCGACGCCAACCTGAAGATATGGAACCGTGCCGGCATCGGCAACTGGGATGTTGCATGGGGTAGCGTAACCGACGGAGAGAAAAACATGGAGGGTGCTCTCATTAACAGTGGCGCCAATGCTTTCGTTTGTCCTGAAAAGGGTGCTTACTACACGCTGACAATCGATATGGCGGCAAAGACCTATTCATGGACAAAGCTCGACAACCAGTCACCTGAAGCATTCAATACTGTCAGCCTTATCGGAGGCTTCAACGAATGGAAGGGTGATGTAGACATGGAGCAGACTGCACCACACAACTGGTATATCAACCACACCTTCTCTTCAGAGACAGAGTTGAAGTTCCGTTCTAACCACGAATGGACTATCAGCTGGGGTGGAAAGACTACTTCTCTCGCCGGTATGATATATACAGCAGAGGCCAATGGTGACAATATCGTTATTCCTGCCGGAACATACGACATCTACTTCAACGACATCACACATCAGTTCATGTTCGTGAAAGCGAACTGACATGATGTATCAAATGAAAATTCTCATGTTCTGATTTGTAAAAATCAATAAATGTTTATTTAGTTATCGTCAGGGCGGACAATGGTTTCAGCGGATTCCATTGTCCGCTTTTTAACCCAAATCGGTTATTAGGGCTTGCTTGGATTTTTCAGGATGGGTTGTCCTTTGGGAAGGTCAGGATGGGTTCTATGGTCATGATGGTTCCTGTTCAGCTCTTCCATCTCCATTTCTTCTTCACTTTATTGCCGATGCGCGAGAATACGTATGTGATATGCTGCGTAGGCAGGGATTTGCCCGTAACGATAAGAATCACGGCAGTCAGAATAAGCAGGATGCCGATGCCGAGACGCATGCTGAAAGCCTCGCCGAAGACGAATATGCCGATGCATACCGCCGTGATAGGTTCCAAGGCTCCCATCACCGCAGTAGGAGTAGAGCCGATGTCGTGTACGGCTACTACCATGAGCACCAGTGATATCACCGTAGGGAATACGGCGAGCACCAAGGCATACACCAGTTCGTGCATGGAGGTGAGCGGCTGCAGCCGAGCGTCGGGACCTACGAAGGAATAGCCGATGAGGATGAACGTGCCGATGAAGAGCACATAGAACGTGAGCTTGACCGACGACAGGCGCAGCGACGACTTGTTGACCACCACGATATACACGGCATAGGTGAGCGACGATATGATGACGAAGAGCACGCCGATGGTGGACAGTGTGGCTCCGTCGCCACCCTTGTATAGCAGACTGATGCCACTGAGGGCGAGGATGATGGAGACTACGGTGACTGCCGTGACACGCTCCTTGAAGAACACTGCCATTATCACTGCCACCATCACGGGATATACAAACAGGATGGTGGAGGCGATGCCGGCATCCATGAAATTGAAGCTGAAAAACAATGTCAGCGACGATGCCACCATCAGTGTGCCGAGCGTTGCCAACGTCTTTATCTCACGTAGCGTCACGGCAAACGACTTGCGCTGTGCCACCATCATCACTGCGAGAATCAGTGTGGCGAAGGCGTAACGATAGAAAATCACTGAGTTGGTGTTCAAACCGTCGGCATAAAGGTTCAGGGCACCAAGCGGGTTAGTGCCATAGCTGACAGCGGCGAGGATGCCGCAAATCGTACCTCTGATCTTTGGATTCATTTCTTGTTATTATTCTCTTTTATTGGTGTTTTAAAATAGAAAGGGTAAGATCTTGATGGGCTATATAGGACAGGATGGGCTGAAGTCAGCAGAATCTCATCTGCAAGGCAATCAAGGATTAAGAATTGGAATCCTCTTTAACCCAAATCGGTTATTAGGGCTTGCTTGGATTTTGTTATTTTAGAAGAGTGGATTTTGTTTGGCTTTTAATGAGTAATAGCGAGCTATTGCGAATTAAAAACAAGCAAAAGACACCTTATAAAAAACAAAAGACTGCAAGCAGTTATTAAAATTACACTTTAAACGTCCTAATGACCGATTTGGGTTTAATATCCCGGCAATCCCTAATGACCGATGGGGATAAACTAAAAATCCCGTTTCCGGCAAATGAAGCTAAGCTTGAGTTTTGCAGGAAACGGGATTTTCCGTATCTTGGGTTTATCTTTTCTGTCTGTGTCTTTCAGCTGACTTGCAGTATGAACTGTCATCTCGCAAATCAGAATGTTATAACAGGCAGTCTGTATCAGTTTTACTGCAAGTCACGATAACGTAGTCTTGCAGTCTGGATAACGTAGTCTTGCAGTCAGGACCTTGTTCTTAAGCCCTGATGGCCGTTTGGGCTTATGCCCATGGATTCTCCGTTGGGTAGGGGAGAGACTTAGGCTGGTTGTAAGCGATATCCTTGATGCCGAGATATTTGAATACCTCGAAGAGCGTCGTCTTAATGACCGATTTGGGTTTAATCCTGTTAGCCTTCTGCAGCCGTTCCAGGTCTTCCTTTTCACCTACCACCCAGATAGTGTCTTCATCAGCAAACTTATGGTCGGGAGTGAGCTGCGAGAGAGCCTCTTCGCCTTCCTCCATACCCACCACCATACAGTTGTATTCGTCGCGGATGCCACTCTCAGAGAGGGTCTTGCCGAAGAACTGCCCGTCCCGGCATATCACGAGCTGGCGCAGTTTCATCTCCCTCTTCTCTATGTCGGGATCTTCGGGGTGGAGGTCGCTTCGCAATGCCTTGCCGAAGGCAGTCAGCTGGTCGTCGTCGCCGATCACCTGCAGCTTGTCGCCCGGGAATATCAGGTTGTCGCCGTTGGGGATATTGATGCGTTGGGTGCCGCGCAGAATGCTGCTCACGTTCACTCCAAACCGCCCCCTCAGTTTCATGTCCGCCAGTGTCTTGCCAGCCCAGCGTGAATCCTCCGGCACGTCGAAGTCGGAGATATGAATGTCTCTGTCGAGCAGATGGCCCTCATAGAGCGGACGCTTGTGGCCGTAGACCTGTGCTTCGATGTCTTTCGACCGCAGGTTGCGTATGAACATCCTCTCCATCTCTATGCTTCTCCTCTTGAGTCTTCTCGACAGTACCATCAGTGTGACCATCGTAACGGCGATGACTATCATCAGCGCATGGGTGAAGCGGGTGAGATAGTTGCAGATATAGAATATGAAAGCCATGGCTATCATGAAGCGCACGATGATGGTGACGATGAGCGGAGCGTGGTTCATCCAGTTCTCTTGCCACAGCGCCTTGAACTCCTCGCTGTGGTTCTTCTTCATCACCATGGCTCTCAAGAACGGCGCTATCATGGCAATCGTCATCAGTCCGCATGTGGCGTTTGCCCACCAGTGGGGCAGTATCTGGCGGAGCGGGATAAGGGCGAAGGTGAACATCAGCGTTATCACCGCTACGGAGAGGATGGAATATACCAGAGTGATTCTGAACAGCTGTATCAGCAGTTTGCGCCAGTTGCCCTGTGGGGCAGAGGAGGGACGGCTGATGGCGAAGTCGTTGAGTATATGTATGATGTCCTTTGACAGATGCTTCTCCAGCTTGTTGTAGGTCGGTGTGGAGAGTCTTATCATATATGGCGTGAGGAATGTGGTGATGACACTCACCGCCACCACTACCGGATAGAGGAAATTGCCGATGACGCCGAGCGACAGTCCGAGCGAGGCAATGATGAACGAGAACTCACCGATCTGAGCCATGGAGAATCCGCACTGCATGGCAGACTTCAATGACTGTCCGCTGATGAGGAAACCGAAGGTGCCGAAGAGGGCCTGCCCGACGAGGATTGTCATCACGAGAACGAGAATCGGCACACTGTATTCCACGAGAATCTTCGGGTCGACGAGCATACCTACGGAGACGAAGAATATCGCTCCGAAGAGGTTCTTCACCGGTTCCACCAGCTTTATTATCTTCTCTGCCTCTATCGTCTCGGCAAGGATGGAACCCATGACGAACGCACCGAAGGCGCTGCTGAATCCTACCTGTGTAGACACCACTGCCATGGCGCAGCATAGACCGAGCGATATGATGAGCAGCGTCTCGCTGTTTATCAGTTTGCGCGACGAGCGCAGCAGCCACGGAATGGCGAATATGCCCACCACGAACCACAAGACGAGGAAGAACCCGATGCGCACCACGCTGCCCAGCATCTGTCCGCCGTCGAGGTTGGCTCCCGATGCCAATGCCGAGAGCATCACCATCATCACTATGGCGAGCATGTCTTCAAGGATGAGCACGCTCATCACCATGCCGGCAAAGCGCTGCTGCCGCAGTCCGAGGTCGTCGAACGCCTTGTATATGATAGTGGTGGAACTCATGGCGAGCATTCCGCCGAGGAATATGCAGTCCATGCGTCCCCATCCGAAGGCGTGTCCCACGGTGATGCCCAGCGCCATCATGCAGAACACGATGGCGCACGTGGCAATGATGGGCGACGAACCCATCTTGAGAATCTTCTTGAACGAGAAATCGAGTCCCAGCGAGAAGAGCAGGAACATCACTCCGATGTCTGCCCATGTGTGGATGTCGGCGATGTCAACCACCGACATGGTGTAGGGCATGTTGGGACTTACCAGAAAGCCGGCAACCACATATCCGAGGACAAGTGGCTGCTTCAGCCTCTTGAAAATAATAGTCACTATTCCCGCCACAACGAGAATAAGGGCAAGATCTTTTATAAGGTGTGGTAATTCGCTCATACTGTTTGCGTCATATCTGTATTTAATTCATAATATGGATTATGGCACAAAGGTACGAACTATAATCAGTATAAACAAAAATGTGGCAGAAGGAATTATCCGATTTGGTCTTTTGCAGCTTTTCTGTATCCTATCAAACCATACCATAGTATCACGAATTCACAGCACAATGGTATTTTTCAACAATAGTCATCAACCATCTACGTCACATATCCGTTATGTACATATAACGCTGTATTCTATGGATAAAACATATACTTGTATTCGTAAAGCATAGACTTGTAATCTCTAAAATACATACTTGTAATTCATAAAATATAGACCTCGGATTTCCCCCACGCCGTGGGGAACAGAACCCCCTAATGTGGGGATGTCTTCCCCCTGGTGTGAGGAAAATACGGGATGCCCAAAGGCATGATACTTCTATGATACTTTAATGATACTTTTCTGTAAAATATCCAGAAAAGTATCATCGGGTTAAGTCCTTAGCCTATAATGTTTTAGGGGCTTGGCGGCGGTCTGGAATGATACTATGATACTAATAAGGAAACTTTAGTCGTTGTATCCAGCGGTGAGCTCACAAATCTTCACCACTGTCTGCATAGCTTTCTCCATCACCTGGATGCTCACGAACTCGTATGGTCCGTGGAAGTTCACGCCGCCGGTGAAGATGTTAGGACAAGGCAGACCCTTGAACGAGAGTTGTGCTCCGTCGGTGCCGCCACGTATCGGCTGCACCTTTGGTGGCACGCCGCAAAGCTCCATTGCCTTCAACACGATGTCGATGACGTGCATGTTCGGGTCGATCTTCTCCTTCATGTTGTAATACTGGTCGTTAACGGCAATCTCCACCGTTCCCTCACCGTATTTCTCGTTCATCTTGTCTACTACAGAAACGATGAACTTCTTGCGGTCCTCAAACTTCTTGCGGTCGTGGTCGCGTATGATATACGACATCTTGGCGTGTTCGGTGTTGCTCTCTATGCCCAGCAGATGATAGAAGCCCTCGTAGCCCTCAGTGGTCTCCGGTCTCTCGTCGGCAGGCATCATGCCTGCGAGTTCAGTGGCGAGCATGCTGGCGTTCACCATCTTGCCTTTGGCGAATCCAGGGTGTACGCTGACTCCATTGATGTTTATCTTGGCAGCGGCAGCGTTGAAGTTCTCGTATTCCAAGTCGCCCAGGTCGCCGCCGTCGATGGTGTATGCCCACTGGCATCCGAATTTCTCCACGTTGAAGTGGTGGGCGCCCATTCCGATTTCCTCGTCCGGGTTGAAGCCCATGCGGATGTCGCCGTGCTTTATCTCGTCGTGGTCGCGCAGCCAGCACATGGCCTGCACGATTTCAGCAATACCGGCCTTGTCGTCGGCACCGAGCAGCGTGTGGCCGTCGGTCACGATGAGGTCCTCTCCTTTGTGGGCAAGCAGCTCAGGGAATTTCTTTGGTGATGACACGATACCCTCAGAGAGCACGATGTCGCCGCCGTCGTATGCCTTCACGATGCGTGGCTTCACGTCCTTGCCGCTGCAGTCAGGTGATGTGTCGTAGTGGCTGATGAATCCGATAGTAGGAATTTCCTTCTTGGTGTTCGCCTTGAGAGTGGCATAGATATATCCCTGCTCGTCCATCTCCACGTCGGCAAATCCTTCAGCCTTCAGTTCGTCGCGAAGATATTCGGCGAATATCAGTTGCTTACTGGTGCTTGGCACTGTCTGACTCTCTTCAGCCGACTGTGTGTCAAACTTCACATAGTTGAGAAATCTTTCTGTTATGTTCATATTAAAATAAGGTTTATTAAAGTATTCTGCTCAATATCGTAGCAAATTTATGAATGAATTTCGGAATAAACAAGAAAAAAGGGATAAATTGTGTTCATTCCGCTATCGCCGGTCCTGTTTACTAAATGTAAAATGCAGCGTATGTCGTTGATATATAAAGTGTTGCTTGAAAACGACATCTGTATGGCATAACGAACTATTTATCAAATGCCGGTCCAATTTGTCAATGGTGGTTACATTGTTTGGCAAGACAATGATACACCTCAATGGCTGATGTTATGTGAGAGAAGTCTCAGTGCTGATTTATATAGCTACCTGTTGGCGGAATTAATTTAGTGC
>NZ_FR892612.1:0-8021 GCF_000436015.1 Prevotella sp. CAG:592
TTGTTGAATTTTTGTTGAATTCTTATAATACTCTGTAACCCAACATATTACAATAACAAAATCGGGGCCGCTGCCAACTCTGTGCAACGACCCCGATATAGAAAGCTATGATTATTATGCTGTTTTTAGTCAGCCAACTTAGCCTTGATGAACTCACGGTTCAAGCGGGCGATGTTTGAGATAGACTCGTGCTTAGGACATTCAGCCTCGCAAGCACGGGTGTTGGTACAGTTACCGAAGCCCAGCTCTTCCATCTTCATAACCATCGCCTTGGCACGCTTGGCAGCCTCTGGACGGCCCTGTGGAAGGAGAGCGAACTGGCTCACCTTAGAGCTTACGAAGAGCATGGCAGAACCGTTCTTACATGCTGCCACACACGCACCGCAACCGATACATGTGGCGCAGTCCATTGCCTCGTCGGCAGCCTCCTTTGAGATGAGGATGGCATTTGCGTCCTGAGCCTGGCCTGTGCGAACGCTGACATAACCGCCAGCCTGCATGATCTTGTCGAAAGCGCCACGGTCTACCATACAGTCCTTGATGATAGGGAATGCAGCAGAACGCCATGGCTCAACGGTGATAACGTCGCCGTCCTTGAACTTACGCATATAGAGCTGGCAAGTGGTGGCTCCTGTGTTTGGTCCGTGTGGATGACCGTTGATATAGAGTGAGCACATACCGCAGATACCCTCGCGGCAGTCGTGGTCGAAAACGAAAGGCTCCTGGCCTTCCTCGATGAGCTGCTCATTGAGAATATCGAGCATCTCGAGGAACGAGGTGTCGGTAGGAATGTCCTTCATCTCACGTGTGTCAAAGTGTCCCTCTGCCTGAGGACCATTCTGACGCCAGAATTTCAGTGTGAATGATATATTATTTTCCATTGTTGTTGTTGTTTTATCGATGACGAGAAGACGATAAGAATAAGGAGAGTATAATTTCCTTGTCTGCCCGTCTACTCGTTTACTCGTCTACTGTATTAATTCTTATAGTTACGTGTCTGAACCTTGATAGCCTCGTAGTGGAGAGGTTCCTTGATGAGCTCAGGAGCTGTCTCGTCGTCGTTCTGATACTCCCAGCATCCAACGTAGAAGAAGTTCTCGTCGTCGCGCTTAGCCTCACCTTCCTCGGTCTGATACTCCTCACGGAAGTGACCTCCGCAAGACTCGTTACGAGAGAGAGCGTCGTAAGCCACGAGCTCGCCCATCAGCAAGAAGTCACGCAGGTGGATAGCCTTGTCGAGCTCCACGTTGAGACCGTCTTTGCTTCCTGGGATGAAGAGATTGGTGTTGAACTCCTTGCGGAGCTTCTTGATGAGCTCCAGGCCCTCTTTCAGTCCCTCTGCAGTACGTCCCATTCCGACGTGCTCCCACATGATGTGTCCGAGCTCCTTGTGCAGAGAGTCAACAGAGCGCTTGCCCTGGATTCCCATCAAGCGGTCGATTTCAGCCTGTACGCCCTTCTCAGCCTCTGCAAACTCAGGCAGGTCGGTAGAGAGACGAGGCCAGATGGCCTGGTCGGCGAGATAGTTCTGGATGGTGTATGGCAATACGAAGTATCCGTCGGCAAGACCCTGCATGAGGGCAGAAGCACCGAGACGGTTTGCTCCGTGGTCAGAGAAGTTACACTCACCGATAGCGAACAGACCTGTTATTGATGTCATCAGCTCGTAGTCAACCCAGATACCACCCATTGTGTAGTGGATGGCTGGATAGATCATCATCGGGTTGTAATACTTCACGCCGTTTATCTCGTTTGCCAGCTCTCCTGGATTAACGTCGGTAATCTCCTCATACATGTCGAAGAGGTTGCCATAGCGCTGACGAACCACGTCGATGCCGAGGCGCTCGATACTCTCTGAGAAGTCGAGGAATACGGCAAGTCCGGTGTTATTCACTCCGTAGCCCTTGTCGCAACGCTCCTTTGCTGCACGAGAGGCAACGTCACGAGGCACGAGGTTACCGAATGCCGGATAGCGGCGCTCCAGATAGTAGTCGCGGTCTTCCTCCGGAATGTCAGAACCCTTCTTTGTTCCAGCCTGCAGAGCCTTGGCGTCTTCAATCTTCTTAGGCACCCAGATACGTCCGTCGTTACGCAGAGACTCCGACATAAGAGTCAGCTTAGACTGCTTGTCGCCGTGTACAGGGATACATGTAGGGTGAATCTGCACGTATGATGGGTTTGCGAAGTAAGCACCCTTGCGGTAGCACTGTACGGCTGCCGTACAGTTACATCCCATGGCGTTTGTAGAGAGGAAGTAAGCGTTTCCGTATCCACCGGTAGCGATAACCACGGCGTTTGCAGAGAAGCGCTCCAGCTTGCCGGTAATGAGGTTCTTGGCGATGATACCGCGGGCACGTCCGTCGATGATAACCACGTCCTCCATCTCATAACGGGTGTAGAGCTTCACACGGCCTGCGTGAACCTGTGCGCTCAGTGAAGAATAAGCTCCGAGCAGCAGCTGCTGACCTGTCTGTCCCTTTGCATAGAATGTACGAGACACCTGTGCTCCACCGAAAGAACGGTTGGCGAGCATACCGCCGTACTCACGTGCGAAAGGCACACCCTGAGCCACACACTGGTCGATGATGTTGTTAGACACCTCAGCAAGACGATAAACGTTTGCCTCGCGGGCACGGTAGTCACCACCCTTCACGGTGTCGTAGAACAGACGGTATACCGAGTCACCGTCGTTCTGATAGTTCTTTGCTGCATTGATACCACCCTGTGCCGCGATAGAGTGAGCGCGGCGTGGAGAGTCCTGTATGCAGAAGTTTAAAACGTTGAAGCCCATCTCTCCGAGGCTTGCCGCTGCGCTGGCACCAGCCAGACCAGTACCAACGACGATAATGTCGAGCTTCAGCTTGTTCTTTGGGTTCACCAGGCGCTGGTGAGCTTTATAGTTAGTCCATTTTTCGGCCACTGGGCCTTCTGGAATTCTTGAATCTATTGTCTTAGCCATAATTATGTATTACTAAATTATGAATTAATAATGTTATTAGCAGCAGCCGCAAAGTCCTTTAGCAGCGAACCACAGCACTACAACGAGGAAGCCGAGGCAGAGGAGCGTAGAATACGCGATACCGATGACCTTCCAGCGGCAGTACCAAACCTTTCCGTTCCATCCGAAAGTCTGCATAGCGCTCCAGAATCCGTGTGTGAGGTGGAACCAGAGAGCCACGAGCCATACGATGTAGAGCACTACATACACCGGACAAGAGAATGTGTCCACGATGTAGGCATAACCGTCGGCAGGATGGTGAGCCACTGCGATGCCTGTCAACTCGGCGAACATCATGTTGTACCAGAAGTTGAAGAGGTGGAGCAGCAGTCCGAGGATGATGATGATACCGAGCACGAGCATGTTCTGAGATGCCCACTCCACGCCCTGAGGACGGGTAGTCACGGCATAGCGCTCATTACCGCGGGCCTTTCTGTTCTGCATCGTGAGCCAGAAGGCATAGACGATGTGAAGCACCGCCAGGGCAGCAAGGCCGGCTGTAGCTACAAGAGCATACCAGTTGGCACCGAGGAACTCGCAGATCATGTTGTAGGCATCCCCCGAGAAGAGGGCTACGATGTTCATTGACATGTGGAACGTCAAGAACAGGATAAGCGCAACACCTGTTACAGACATCACGACTTTCCTTCCAATAGATGAATTACATAACCACATAAATTGAATGAAATTTAAGTATTAAAAGTTTGAATTAATTGATATTCTGCCATAATACTGCACACCCCGCCCGCCGACAGACAGAGCATACGATTTAAACCCACAATACTTTATAATAGGTATTGCAGACCGTTAACTCGACTGCAAATATACTCCAAATTAGCGATAAATCAAAGCAATCGTGTAAAAATTCAATTTTAATGCTTAAATTTGCGCCTGTTTGAGTGGAGCCAATCTCACGACACCATGCAATTATAAAAGTCGGCATTGCAAATAGGCTATAAACAGGCCGTTCGCTCACCGGCAGGTCAAGTAAACAAAAATATATGAATTTCAAATACGACGTTTTAGTGATCGGCGGAGGACACGCCGGATGTGAGGCTGCCGTGGCGGCGGCAAACATCGGGGCGAAGACATGCCTTGTCACCATGGACATGAACAAGATTGCGCAGATGAGCTGCAACCCGGCTGTGGGAGGAATAGCGAAAGGACAGATAGTGAGGGAAATCGATGCCCTCGGCGGAGAGATGGGCCGCGTGACCGACGCCACGGCGATACAGTTCCGTATGCTGAACCGCTCCAAAGGACCGGCGGTATGGAGCCCTCGTGCACAATGCGACAGGGAGAAATACATCTGGCAATGGAGGACGGTGCTCGACGGCACTCCAAATCTGGACATCTGGCAGGACCAGGCTTCCGAACTAATCGTGGAGAATGGAAGAGCTGCCGGCATAAAGACGGTTTGGGGAGTGGAGCTGAGGGCGGGCAGCGTGGTGATCACGGCGGGCACGTTTCTCAACGGACTGATGCACATCGGCCGCCACAAACTGCCGGGAGGACGAATAGCGGAACCGGCTGTGGTGGGATTCACTGAGAGCATCACAAGCCACGGCATACGGTCGGCAAGGATGAAGACGGGCACCCCGGTGAGGATAGACCGCCGCTCGGTGCATTTCGAAGACATGGAGATACAGGAGGGGGAAATGGATTTCCACCAGTTCAGCTTCATGGGAAACCACAGGGTGCTGAAACAGCTGCCCTGCTGGACCTGCTACACCAACAAAGAGGCTCACGCCGCGCTGTTGAAGGGACTGCCGGATTCACCGCTCTACAACGGACAGATACAGAGCATCGGACCGCGCTACTGCCCTTCGGTGGAAACCAAGCTGATGACTTTTCCCGACAAGGAGCAGCATCCGCTGTTTCTGGAACCTGAAGGGGAATCGACAAACGAGATGTATCTGAACGGATTCTCGTCGAGCATGCCGATGGAGGTGCAGCTGGAAGCGCTGAAAAAGATTCCGGCGCTGAGGGATGTGAAGATATACCGTCCGGGCTACGCCATAGAATATGACTTCTTCGACCCCACACAACTTGAGCACACTCTGGAATCAAAGGTGATAGAAGGTTTGTACTTCGCCGGACAGGTGAACGGTACCACGGGATATGAGGAGGCAGCCGGACAGGGAATGATTGCCGGAGTGAACGCTGCACTGAAGAGCAGCGGCGGCGGTGAGTTCATACTGCATCGCGACGAGGCTTACATCGGAGTGCTGATAGACGACCTCGTGACGAAGGGCGTTGACGAACCGTACCGTATGTTCACGAGCCGTGCCGAATACAGAATACTGCTCCGACAGGATGATGCCGACGCCAGACTCACGGAGAAGGCTTACGATATCGGATTGGCAAAGAAAGACCGCTACGACTGGTGGATGCAGAAAAAGAAATATATCGACAGAATCATCGAATTCTGCAAAAACGCTCCGGTAAAACCGAGAGAGGTGAACGCCTTCCTTGAAAGCATCGGCACTACTCCACTGAGGGAGGGATGCAAAATCTTCGACCTCATCGCCAGACCGCAGATCAACATGGCGAACCTATCGGAGATTTCTCCCCAACTGAAAGAACTGCTCGATGCTGCTCCTAACCGCAAGGAGGAGATTACAGAAGCTGCCGAGATAAAGATGAAATACAAGGGATACATCGAAAGGGAGAAGATTATAGCCGACAAGATGCACCGTCTGGAGGACATCAAGATAAGAGGCAGATTCAAATACCCTGAGATGCTGCAGCTCTCCACAGAAGCTCGCCAGAAGCTGGAGAAGATAGACCCTGAGACTCTCGCACAGGCAAGCAGAATACCGGGCGTTTCACCGAGCGACATCAACGTTATGCTCGTGTTGCTCGGAAGATAAGAGCGGATGGAGCAGGTTAATGTTTCACGTGAAACAAATTTCGATAAACGGTTTGAAAACTAACAAGTTATGAAAAATGGCGAAAGTGTTTTCATCATCCGTTTTCACCGTGGAACAACAACTGAAACCGAACGAAAGCAACGGCAAAAGATATCATCAGAGAAAAAGAAAACAATAAAAGAATAAACAAATAAAACCGCAAGAAATGAACAACGAGAAACTTTTAGAGAACCTGAGATGCATACCGGATTTTCCTCAGAAGGGTGTCAACTTTAGAGACGTCACTACCCTATTCAAGGATCCGGAATGTCTGAAGATAATGGTTGACGAACTCTATGAACTGTATAAGGACAAGGGCATCACGAAAATCGTAGGAATAGAAAGCCGCGGATTTGTGCTTTCATCGGCTCTCGCCCTGAAGCTGAACGCCGGTGTGGTGTTGTGTCGCAAACCGGGAAAGCTCCCTGCCGAGACTATCCAGGAGAGCTACAGCAAGGAATATGGCAAGGACACCATAGAGATACACAAGGACTCTATCACCGAAGACGACGTGGTGTTGCTTCACGACGACCTCCTCGCCACCGGCGGCACGATGCGTGCGGCATACAACCTGGTGAAGAAGTTCAATCCGAAGAACATCTACGTGAATTTCATCATCGAACTGGTTCACGAGAATCTCAACGGCAGGGCTAACTTTGAAGAAGGAACAGATATCACATCTCTTCTGAAGGTATAACCCCATCGGCACAAAGAAAACGGAAAAACCGCAATATATCGCAACAGACGCCCTGCAAGGCGAAAAGCAGAAGACAACGACGCTTTTCTCTTGCAGGGCGTTTTTTGTACCATTTCGGATGTCGGGATAATCTTTCTATCTATAGTATGGCGCCTATATATTCTTTTTAAAAATCACCGAAAAAGTATCAAAGTATCATTTTTGCCGTTAATTTCCCATTTATACATTTAGTACACAGCATTTTAGACGAATGATACTTTTCTGAGAAGCTTACAATAAAGTATCACAGAAGTATCATTGAAGTATCACAAACAGCAATAAAACGGCATATAATGCGACGGGAACAGAAACAAACACCACCTATTTCGTCGGGACTAAGCATATCTCAAAGGAAAACCAACGTTGGTTTTATCTTTTAGGGTAGTGAATGGTTTCTTTTGGGTAGCAAACATATTCTTTTTTGGGTAGTAACCATGTTTCTTTGAGATAGCAACCACGTATCTTTTAGTTAGTAAACCAGTATCTTTTAGGTAGTAAGCCCGTACCTTTTAGGCCGAAAACAATACATTTTTGGGCAAGCAGCGTGCCCAACATGGGCAAGCACGTTGCCCAACATGGGCAAGCACGTTGCCCCACTTGGGCATAAATCCCACCAAGAACGTGCCCATTGGGTAATGAATACCGAACGCTGATTTCCACAATGGCTCAAGGCGAACAAGAGAACAAAGCGGAGAACAAACAGCCAGAAGAGGAAGTGCTACAGCACTTGCAAATTCTGCTAAATCCAAAACAAAATCCAAATATCACTGACGAAATATTATCAAAAAATGGATCCGTGAAAGACCGATCCGTGTAAAGTCTGTGCTATCCGCTTTCATTTTTGATTTGTGTCCCTGCCGCAGGCTGGGGACACCACACCTTACCACGGAATAACAATATCAGTGGGCATATAGCGCCCAACTGCCTACGGCGATGGGCACAGGTCTAAAATAAAACACGGATAGCACAGATTTTACACGGATTAGTCATCACGGATTATTTTAGACCTGTTTCCTTTGGATTTTATAAGGATTTCCGTGGATTCGGGAGTGCTTATGGCACTCCCTTTTTCTGAAAGGCATCAGTAAAGACTGAAGTTGCCCGTCCTATGACATCAGCCCCCACCTAACCTCCCCCGTTGGGGAGGGACAGATACCATTGACTGTCTGGATACCATTAACCGTCTGAATACCATTAACCGTCTGGATGCCATTGACTGTCTGGATACCATTGACTGTCTGGATACTATTGACTGCCTATATACTGTTGACTATCTGAATACCATTGACTGTCTGGACATGATAGACTGTCTGATTGTCTATGATTTATCAATGACCAGAGTAACCGGCATCTCCCCTTCGGGGGAGAACGAGAG
>NZ_FR892613.1:0-11510 GCF_000436015.1 Prevotella sp. CAG:592
GCTATTACTCATTAAAAGCCAAACAAAAACCACTCTTCAAAAAATTCAAAATCAAAGCAAGCCCTAATGACCGATTGGGTTTTAAAAAAAACAAAAGCGCCCTGAAAGGATAAAGCCAGAAGAAAGATTCTGGCTTTTAGCCTTTCAGGGCGCAATATTGTTGAAGTCTGTGTGCCGTTTGTCATCGTAGACATTGTTAGTCATCGTAGACATTGTCAGTTGCCATTTGCAATGCTTGTCATCATTGGCAACATGCGGCACAAGGCGGGATGTCGTCGGGATAACCGTTAGTTGTTTATCACCTTCTTGCCGTTGCGGATGTATATACCCTTTGGCAGGCTGTTGATGTCGTTGCCCATATATGTTCCGCTGATAGAGTATACACGGCTGTCAGTTGTCTTGTTTACAGTCACCTCGTTGATACCGTCAACAGGTTCGCCGCCGCCCATGAACTTGAATGACACGATGCCCTTCTCCGTATCGTTAGTGATGTCGGTGATAGGCTTGCCCATTGTCTCTCCATTGTATGTCCATGCCTTCATAGGCTGTGAGTCGTCTGTCAGCGATGTAGCGTTCGATGTGCCAGGGAAGAGGTCACCGGCAGCCTCAGCCTTATAGTCTTCGATGCTGAATACTTGTCCGCCGTATTTTGCCACGAGGTCAGCGTTGTGCTCCTTCAGGAATGTGATGTAGCTGTCCTCGATGGTAGAACCGAGGAAGTATTCAGGAACGAACATACCGTCGGCAGCCATGACATGCATGCGTGGATGACCTTCAGTGTTGTTCACCTTGCATCCTCCGAGTGAGAACTGGCTTGAGAGATAGTCAACGTGGGTCACCATCAGTCCGTTGCCGAACAGGTTCTTGTTCCAACCATTGTTCTGCACGTTCTCCACGATATAATACTCGTGGCCCGTCTCGTCCTTGTCGTTATAGATGCGGAATGCTGCGCCACCCTCGTCAAGCGATTTCAGTTCCACGTTTGAAGGACCGGTCAGTGTGCCGATTTCCATCCATCCCAGACGCTCGCGCTCCCATGCTGTGTAAGCAGTAGGGCGGTATCCGTTCGCTGTATATTCTCCGGCGTCCATCAGGCTCCAGTAGTCCATATTCTGGTTTATGCAAGCCTCTGCAATTGAACCAGATTTCGGATATAGGTCAGGCAGTCCCATGCAGTGTGAGAACTCATGGCAGAAAAGTCCGATGCCGTTTATTATCGGTCCATTCGCCTGGTCAGCCGGTGTGCCGTTCAGCTCGTTGTTCACGCCATAGCGCTTCACGTCCATTCCGTCAAACGATTTTGCCAGTGAGAGATAACCCGATTTCGGGTGTATGCAGTCTGTAGAGTTTCCGGCGATACTCTGTGAGAATCCGGCGTAGATGATGTAGATGAGGTCGATATTACCGTCGTCGTTAGAGTCATATTGGGTGAAGTCCACCTCGTCGTCAACAGCTGTGCAGGCGTCGGTGAGCAGCAGTCCCATATTCTCCTCTGATGAATATCCCGCTCCGTATGTTGCGAGAGGTTTGCCGAGGTTCACAGGACCATACACTTCAAATTCCGGCTCGAATTTTCCGAAGCTCATGTCTTTGAAATACTTAGCCACGCCGGCATAGTTCTGTCCCATCTCCGGGTCGGTCTCCTTGTTGAAAAGTTCTTTGCCGTTGAGATATTTGTCGAAGGTAGCCTTAGGATTCTCCACGCTGAATTCCACGTCGCTGAATTCCACGAGGATTACCGGTATCTTGTGTTTGCCGAGCGAAGGCAGCAAAGAATTGTCCGGTGTCATAGGCTCACGTCTCACCTTGTTTGCCTTTGCCTGTGTCTCCATCGAATTGTAGAAAGCCTTGGCATTCTGTGCTTTGATGGCAGAGATTTCCTTTATCGTTCGCATGCTTGGCTCGTGGGCGAGCACTCCGGTTGAATACAGAGTGCCGTCGGCTTTCACGCCGGCGATATAGAAGTTTGTGCCTTCCTGATAGAGCAGTGTGCCGTCAGAAGCGAGGAAATAACTCAAGTCCTCGTCTCCGTAGGCTCTAACGGTTATAGTCGTTCCGTCAGCCTGCTTGATGATATTGATTCCAGGCTTCATTTTCACTGCCCCTGCTGTCATTGCGGCAAACAGAA
The DNA here is from genome assembly GCF_000436015.1 of Prevotella sp. CAG:592. Lineage (NCBI taxonomy): Bacteria > Pseudomonadati > Bacteroidota > Bacteroidia > Bacteroidales > Prevotellaceae > Prevotella > Prevotella sp. CAG:592. The sequence goes on from NZ_FR892613.1 coordinate 2,129, forward strand.
GTCCGAATAGTAATTTCTTTCTCATTGTGCAGTATTAATAATATTGAAGTTAATATCGTTAAGATTAAGATGGCCGAAGGCTATTGTTCAGCCTCGTTTCCGTTCAGTTCGTTGAAAATCTTGTCGAACAAAGCCCTGAGAGCTGTCCGGTTGTTGATATAATCCCTTATCACCTTCAGGTTCTTTTCGTTTTCGCTCCCCGGAATCCATAGTTTTATGTATCCCGTATTGGAGTATTTGTTGTCGAGATGTTCCGTAAACCTGTCCCATTGCTGCTCCATGCTCATCTCCGGATAGTGGTCGCGTCCGTAGAGTATCGTGCGTCTGAACACGGTGTCGGGTTCGAGTTCCCTGTCAGCCTCAGCCACAATCTTGCCGTAGATGCTTCTTGGAGCGTGTGATGCCGAAGCCCTGTGGTCTTCCACTGCCTCCTTCATAATTTTCATCTGTTCGGCAGAGAACCATTTCTTCAGTCTTGTGTCTGAAATCAGTATTTTCCCGCTCGTCAGGTGGTGTATAGCTCTCGGTCCCTCCAGTCCCAGGTCGTGGTAAGCCGCCGTGACATAAGCCATGTTGATGTCGGCACCGATTTTCCTGGCCAGAGCCAGCGACTGTTTGATGACATGGTTGACGTGGTTCAGACGATGGGCCTGGTCGAAATTGGCATATCTAGGTAGAATCTGTGTCTCGACAAACTCCATCAGGTCCAAACTTACATTAATGTCTATCATGCAAAAGTAGTTCTTATTTTTTTGCAAATATACGATTTAATGTTTATTTTTGCAAGCCATTGGCGGTTTTAACACATTTGAACCCCCATATCGGCAAAAAGATTGAGCAGATGAATGATACTACAGTAAGAACTAACTCCCTACGTGCTTGGTTGTGTCCTGTAGAGATTGTCGGAGAGATGGTATGGAGAGCTGGATAGAATTAAGAACAAGAATATAAAGGAAAATAATCGATAAAACTATAGAATTATGAGAACAAGAACTTCAACATGGTTTGAGTGCAAGATCCGTTACGACAAGATGATGGAGGATGGAATGCAGAAAAAGATTACCGAGCTCTACGTTGTAGACGCTCTCAGCTTCACGGAGGCAGAGTCGTCTATCATCGACGAGATGTCGGCTTATATAAGCGGTGAGTTTGAGGTGCGCGACATAAAGAAGGCGCCTTATGGAGAGATTTTCTTCAGCGAGGATGCATCCGCCGACCGTTTTTTCAAGGCAAAGCTCCAGTTTATCACTATCGACGAAAAGACAGAGAAGGAGAAGCGCAGCAACGTGAACTACCTCGTTCATGCCAACACTTTCAACCAGGCAGTTGCCAACATAGACAAGGTTATGGGAACTACAGCTATCGACTATGTAATAGCTTCTGTAGCCGAGACACAGATAATGGACGTCTTCGAGCATAACTCAGCCGCCAAACTTAAGAAAGAGGAGCCCAACGACGTTCCGGAATACGAGCAGCAGCCGGCTGCCGAAGGCGGGGCAACGGCAGAATAAGGTGCGGTGATAGATAGCAGAGTCAGGAAATCTTATTTTCAACTAAAATTATATTACCATGGATTATGATGTAGCAGGCAAACTGCGCGAAGTTAAGAGCAACATTCCCGAGGGAGTGACTCTCGTTGCCGTGAGCAAGTTTCATCCCAACGAGTATATAGAGGCAGCATACGCCGAGGGACAGAGGGTGTTTGGCGAGAGCCACGAACAGGAACTCTCAAAGAAGTATGACACGCTGCCCAAGGATATTCAATGGCATTTCATCGGACATCTGCAGACCAACAAGGTGAAGTATATCGCACCGTATATCTCTATGGTGGATGCCGTGGATTCGCTCAAGCTGCTCAAGGAAATCAACAAGCAGGCTGCAAAGCACGACCGCGTGATCGATGTGCTTCTCGAACTGCATATCGCACAGGAGGCGACGAAATACGGACTGACGATTGACGCCTGCCGCCAGCTTCTCGACGATGGCGAATGGCGGAATCTTAATAACGTGCGTATCTGTGGACTGATGATGATGGCATCGAATACCGATGACGAGAACCAGATACGCTCAGAGTTCATGCAGGCTGCCGACTTCTTCGATGAGGTGAAGGCAAAGTATTTTGCCGACTCTGCAGCTTTCTGTCAGCGTTCCTGGGGAATGAGCCACGACTACAAGATTGCCGTGGAATGCAGAAGCACTATGGTGCGCGTTGGCACTACCATCTTCGGACCGAGAGTATATTGATGATGAAGTAATGCTTTAACCCAAAACGGTCATTAGGGCTTGCTTGAATTTTGATTTTTAGAAGAGTGGATTTTGTTTGGCTTTTAAAATGAGTAATAGCAAGCTATTGCGAATTAAAAACGGACAAAAGACGCCTTATAAAAAGCAAAAGACTGCAAGTAGTTATAAAATATCACATTTAACGGCCTAATGGCCGATTTGGGTTTAATCTCAATGGGGTATTATCCCGTTTGGAGTTAATGCGACTTATGCGATAATCTCCAGATTCGTGATTATGATAAAATCGACTTTCCTGCCGGTATGACAGCCTGCCGGGAAAGTCGATTTCATTTTGGGTTTAACCCCAATTGGTCATTAGGGCTTAACGTTCTGATAACCGATATGGGGTTTAATCGTATGCGTCAGGTTCAGGCTTCTGGGTGTCGTCCGTGTTTCCGTAGGAATTGTCGCCTGCTTCACCGTTGTTGTAGCCTGTGGCGGTTTCTTCATCTGTCGGCATGTCGATATCCTGGTTTTCTCCATCCGCCCTCTCTTCGTCCGGGGTTAACGAGAGATTCTCTCTTACGCCATCGTATTCATGGATGCTCAGGCTCTCTGGCGAACCGATGTCGCCCCATTCCATTACGATTTCTTTCGGTTGCATGTATATTAGGGCGGTCCTGTTGTTGTCCAGTGCCACTACCATCGCCCCGCTGTTCTCCTTCACCACGCGCCCCGCTTTTCTCATGCGTTTCTTCAATTCCTGCAGCATTCTGTCCAGTTTGCCTTTCATCGTGACATCGTTGGAGAATTTCAGTCGGAACGATTTGACTTTCACATCGTTCCACATGTAGCCCACTTTCCTGCCGTTGTCTTCATCACACCATTCAACGTTGTAGCCGCCCTGTCCGTCGCTGACGCTATAGCTTATGTTGCCGTAGAAGTTTATTTCCACAGAGAGATAGACATTGTCTGTCATCCTGTCGTAGCTTATTTTAGACTTGTCCTTAAACCAGAATGCAGAAGTGCCAGGGTGTTTCTCGTCGCTATATTGATACAGAAATTTCGACAGCGCCTTCACGGCAGTCTCAGGAGTTGACTCGAATGACACCCCTTCCATTCCGTTTTGGTTCACATTCAGTTTGTCGAGCAGCTGCGGTATGTCCAGATAGTTACATTCCACGGCATCATCTCCCATCATGTTTTCAGCGTGTACCATCTTGGGCAGATTAGCCAGTTTTTCGTATTGTTCATCAATTATCGAATAGCTCCTGTCCGTCCTCATCACCAGAGCATGCTTGTTGTCGAGTTCTTCAAATCCACACGCCCCGCGATAAGGTTCTTTGTTCAGATGGTTGCCGTTTGTGTCAACAAACCACATGCCTCCTTTGTCCTCGTCCCAGTTATATGCCGTCAGCCTGTTGTCTCCGTCAAACGACAGGTAGTTGTATTTCGGTTTTATCAGCGTCTTGCCTTCCAGAGACATCAGTCCCCATCCGCCCTCTGAGTAATATGTGAACATACCGTTTCTTATTTGTTCGATGCCCGTTATCTTTTCGTCCGGTTTTATCACCACTTCCTGTTTTTCGTTGATGATGCCCCATATTTCCGTATCCGAATCCTTCTTCTTTACACACACCGGCAGCAAGCCTTCTTTGAATTTGCCCACCTGGTTGTATTCGCTGCCGTCTATCTCGAACAGTATCTCCCCTTTGGTGTTCAGGACAGTATATTTGAGCTTGTCGTAACAGAAGCTTGTGTATTCCGTCTTGTATTTCTTGTCGATGGCGATGAACTTGCCGTCGCTGCAGTCCATTATAGCGCAGTAGTTGCTTGGTATTACGGAGTTTCCGTCCATGTCAATCACTCCGTAGTCCTCTCCGGCTATGTATTTTGCGTAGCCTTCCTGGAATCGGAATACGGTATTGACCCTCTTTCCGTCGATCTCATCCAGAGTCTTTATCGTTTTTCCTTCAGTGTCTATGATGGTGATGTATTTGTCCTTCTCGCATACTATAGCCCTGCCGTTGCTGAAGATTGTGGCGCCGGTATATTCAGAGCCAATCTTTTCCGGTTTCTTCTCCGCCTTGTATATCTCCCATAGGTTGGCCTCGTTTTTCACCAGGAACACACCGTTTCTCACCACGGTAGGTTGGTTTTTGAACTCTTGTGAGAATAGTACTTCTCCATCGGTTGTTATCATTCCCCATTTCCCTTTGTCCGTTTCCATATAAGGGAATGCCGTCACGTAGTCGTTGGTTTCCTTGTTGCATGATGAGAGTATCATCACCATGAACAGCAGTAAAGGTGTCAGTCTATTCATAACAGATTTTTTTGTCGTTATTGTTTTCGTGATATTATCTTTTTTTATGTGTCTTTGCCATGCGATGAACGGATTGTCGCTTTCTTTTTTGCAAAGATAGGTGTGGTGGGCAGATAAATAAATGGCATTTTCTTCCAAAAAACTTGCAAATCCTCTCAAAAAGCATGCAAATCGTTGGATTCCCTAAAATGTTACATGAAATGTTACAACAATAAGTATAAGCGTTCTTTTTGTATTGATGTCTTGTGTGCAGGGTGCTAACAAGGTGGTTGCAGGTTTCATTATGTCTGGTTAGCGTGATGGAGTCTGTTCAGGGTTGTCCTTGGTGCAGTCAGATGAATTACAGGTGCCGGATAAGCAGGATTGCGTTGGTCGCTTTGTAGGGTATAGACACAAAAAAGCCGAAGAACTGAGTTCCTCGGCTTGGTCTTTTCGCTTAAATAGTTCTAGCTTTCGCAGAATTACTTGTTAGCTGTTGTGTCAACAGAAGTTGTGTCAACAGAAGTTGTGTCAACTGTATCAACTGCTGCAGTGTCAGTTGTATCAGCGCCCTCAGCCTGAGCTGTTTTGTTACCACATGATGCGAAAGAGATAGCTGCGATAGCTACGAACATTAAAACCAATTTTTTCATTTTTCTTTGCTTTTTAAATCTGTAAAACAATCATTTGTTTATTAAAACGCTGCAAAGGTAAGTAATTTTCTGATACGTTGTTCTCTTTTTTAGAGTTTTTTTTAGGGGTAAAATGTAACTTTTTTGTAAGTTACTGTTAATCAGTGAAATATGAAATTAATCAAAGTGTTAAATTTTCTATAATATTTTTTGTGTGCCTTTACAATCCCTTGTTTTTATAGTAGAGTTTTTCTTTTTCCTGACTTAATTTTAGGAAAACATCAGCCCTGCATAGCGGTTTTTATGGAAAAATGAGCTACCTTTGCAAAACGAGCGATTCTTTTATATATATAATAATGTATGTATGGATGAATAATATATGGTATATTGCAGTTTTAATTGTAATTACCAAGGTGAACAAAAATATCGAAATACAAGAAAATGATAGATACATCCGTTTTTCAAGGAAAGACAGCCGCTTATTTCACATTGGGCTGCAAACTCAATTTCTCTGAAACCTCAACATTCGGCAGGATGCTCCAGGATATGGGAGTGAGGAATGCCGCTGAAGGAGAGAAAGCAGACATCTGCCTTATCAACACCTGTTCGGTGACCGAAGTTGCCGACCATAAGTGCCGTCAGGCAATCAATCGTATGGTGCGCCAGCATCCCGGAGCTTTTGTTGTCGTTACCGGATGTTACGCCCAGCTTGAGGCAGAGACCATCAGCAAGATAGACGGTGTGGACCTTGTATTGGGAGCCAATGAGAAAGCGAGTCTCATACAGTATCTCTCCGACGCCTGGACCCAGTTGCAGTCAGACTCAGAAACCGCTTCGGACGGAGAGTCGCTCCACAGGCATTATTCCGTGAAGACGAAAGACATCAAGACCTTCGCACCCAGCTGCTCCAGAGGCAACCGTACCCGCTTCTTCCTGAAAGTGCAAGACGGATGTGACTATTTCTGCACATATTGCACCATTCCCTATGCCCGCGGATTCAGTCGCAACCCAAGCATCAGCTCACTCGTGGAACAGGCACGTCAGGCTGCTGCCGAGGGAGGCAAGGAGATTGTTCTCACCGGAGTCAACATCGGTGACTTCGGAGCCACCACCCATGAGAGTTTCCTCGACCTCGTGAAGGCTCTCGATGGAGTGGAGGAGATAAAGCGATTCCGCATAAGCAGTCTGGAGCCAGACCTTATGTCAGACGACCTCATCGAATACTGTTCACGAAGCCGCGCCTTCATGCCACACTTCCATATCCCGTTGCAGAGCGGTTCCGACGCTGTGTTGAAACTCATGCACCGCCGTTATGATTCGGCGCTTTTCGCACACAAGATAGAACTGATAAAGAAATATATGCCCGACGCCTTCATCGGAGTAGACGTGATGGTGGGAACAAGAGGTGAGACGCCCGAGTATTTCGAGGAGACATACGAATTTCTGAAGCGCCTCGATGTCACCCATCTCCATGTGTTCCCATATTCAGAGCGCCCGGGCACTGCCGCCTTGCGTATCCCGTATGTGGTTTCCGACAAGGACAAGAAACTGAGGAGCAAGCGCCTCATAGAACTTTCCGACGAGAAGACACAGGCGTTCTATTCCCGATATATCGGACAGGAAGCGGAGGTGCTCTTCGAGAAATCCACCCGGGGCAGGGCGATGCATGGCTTCACACGCAACTATGTGAGAGTGGAGCTGCCGGCGGCAAAGTCTTCGGATGATCTTGACAACCAGCTCGTGATGGTCAGACTCGGTGGTTTCAACCATGACAAGACAGCCCTGATGTGTGAAATCTTAGACAGATAACAAATATAACTTTCAATAATGATGCCGTTATAAGAGGGTATACACATTATTATATATTAATACAATATTATATAATATAGGCAGAGCCTCTTGTCTCGGTGGAATTAAAAAACCATAGCGCTATGGATAAGATAGCAATAGTGATACTCAACTGGAATGGAGTGGGTATGATGGAGAAGTTCCTGCCCTCTGTCTTGCAATACTCCATAGAGGATGGCGCCACGGTATATGTCGCCGACAATGCCTCTACCGACAATTCCATGCAGATGCTGAAAGAGAAGTTTCCGCAGGTACGCACCATACAGCTCGAGAAGAACTGGGGCTTTGCCGAAGGCTACAACAAGGCGCTGGCGCAGATAGACGCAGAATACTATGTGCTCCTCAACAGCGATGTAGAGGTGACACATCATTGGCTCGTGCCTTTGCTCGAGTTTATGGACAGCCATCCCGAAGCAGCCTTCTGTCAGCCCAAGCTGCTTTCTGAGAAAGACCGCAACTCTTTTGAATATGCCGGGGCGTCAGGCGGATATATCGACAAGTACGGCTATCCCTTCTGCCGTGGCAGGATATTCAATACCGTTGAGACCGACGACGGACAGTATGACTATACCACCAATATACTATGGGCTACAGGCGCCTGCCTTATGATTCGCTCCGAAGATTATTGGCGTGCCGACGGTCTTGACGGACGCTTCTTTGCCCACAGCGAGGAGATAGACCTCTGCTGGCGTTTGAGGATAATGGGAAAAGACGGTTACTGCGTGCCCGACAGCGTGGCATATCATGTGGGAGGCGGTACGCTGCCAAAGGGAAATCCGATGAAGACCTATCTCAATTTCCGCAACAACCTCACTATGCTATACAAGAATCTCGCCGACGACGAACTCAAGGGAGTGATGCGTATGCGCTGGTTTCTGGATTATCTCGCCGCCTTTCAGATGCTGATACTGGAGAGGAAATTCAAGGACTTCAAGGCTGTCGTGAAGGCGAGAAGAGATTTCAAGAAATGGAAAGACGATTTCATAGACGACCGCAGTTTCATACAGGCCTCGAGGTCGGTAGAAAACAAGGATATACAGGGCTTCTGCAGTTTCTCTATCCTGTGGAAATATTATGCCAAGGGAATCAGGAAGTTCTCTCAGCTATGACCCTCCCTTTTCCTTACATAACAATATTTTAAAACCGCTATATTATGAAAGACTCCGATACTATCAGCTCATGGGATGAACTGCTGGCTTCGCTTGAGACCGCAGTCAGTCATCCCGTTGATACGGCATGGCAAATATACCGATATTTGCAGAACAACTATACCACTATGGGCTCGCATCAGGTGCGCATGCTTTTGGTGGCATATCTCAAGCTGCCGGTAGACCGTCCGTCGCTGGTGCATTCGTGTGTTCTCGGCATCGCCGTGAAGATCAGTTCGGAGTATGCCGACTTCCAGTTCCCGCAGTTTCTGCAGATGTGGGGTTACGACAGATATCTGCGCGAAGAAGACAAGCAGAGGCAGACGGGAAAGGACGGCCGCAGCTATCCTTCGCTCATGCAGCGTGTGGAGCGCAGACTCCAGTCGTATGCCCTCCATCATCAGAGCGAGATGCCCCATCCCGTTGACGGCATCAAGGATATGGTAGCCGTCAAGGTGTTTGAGAAGCAGATGAAAGGCAAGCGCCGCTACTTCGCCAAGCTTGTGGCTTCAGACGGTATGGAACTTGTGGCGAGCAGCCACCTCTTTCCATGCAAACCGTGGGAGATACAGGGACGGATGTATTCCGTGTCGGTAAGGGTGTCGAAGGAAGGCAACGAGAGGGCAGACGAAATAGTGGTGTCAGAGAAAAACATTGCTGACGCGTTTCCGTCCGTGGTAGGTTATGTAGACGGTGTGGATATGGGTCACGGTCATTATCATATATACGATTCATTGTCGCGACATTTCGTGGCAGAGAAGCCCACACTTATGGTCAAGCAGCAGGATTTCGTGGTTTTCTCGCCTGTCATACCGGCAGTAGACAAGTTCAAGAGTGCCATAATCTCTACTGTCCTGCCTCATGACGAAGGTATGAAAGCCTTCGGAACGATGAAGGCGGAGATAACATATATGAATACCGACGAAGGTTATCTGCGCTATCGCATAACATCTCCAATCGCCGACACTCCGGAAGGCACCCTGGCGGAAGAAGGCTTTGCCCGTCTTTCTGCCGTTGCCGACGACAAGATGCGCCAGTCTTTGAAAGTAGGCGATAGTGTCAGTCTTCTCCTTTTCCTGAAAAGAGGAAAAGATGGAGAGAAGCGAAACCACGTGGTTGAGATATCGTAAGCTGTAGCTTTTGATGAGCAAAGCATAGGCTTCGGATTTCCCCCACGGCGTGGGGAATCAATCCCCCTTATGTGGGGTTTCATTCCCCACGCCGTGGGG
>NZ_FR892614.1:0-594 GCF_000436015.1 Prevotella sp. CAG:592
GTTCATTATGCATGAACGCACAGAATATTAAGTATGTGGAGTTGACGCAGGACGGCGTATTCACCCCCTCCCCGGTCAGCGACGAATGGAGAGATGTTGATTCTATTGTCGTGACAGGAACATTGGGAAACAAGAACTATTATCAACTCCGTGACCTCGCAGAGTATTTTGATCTGACAGGACTTAATCTGGAGAATTGCAAACTTGTGGATGACTGTATCGGTACAATGGCTTTCAAACCACGCGTTCCAGCCGTATGCGTATTAGGAATAGGCGAAGATACTTGGAATTACGGATACGAGAGCATAAAGACGGAAGAGAGATATTACCGTGTCAATCTTAAGCATGTTACATTGCCGTATGGTCTGAAAAAGATATGCTATGGAGCTTTCTATTACAACAATCTTGAAACCCTTGACCTTCCGGAAAGTGTTGAGTCAATCGAGTACATGGCCTTTGCCGGCTGCAGATATCTGAAATCATTCATTCTGCATGCTTCATCTCCAAGTGAAATCACCCTTGGTGAAAAAGTGTTTGAAGACATTTCCGAAGATGTTGTGCTCTACGTTCCCCAAGGCGCCAAGTCCGCTTTTG
>NZ_FR892615.1:0-27258 GCF_000436015.1 Prevotella sp. CAG:592
TCAAAATACTTGAGATATGCAAGCAATTATCTGAAAAACTCACCAATGAATCGGGGAATGTTCCACACCGCGGCTCTGTTCATAGGTTTTAGTACTTGGAAGTATAGGCCTTATCCCTTCGGCAGAGACAGAGGGCATTGATAACGAAAGGTGGCTATTAGACTAAAAATGCAAGAGAACAATGCTAAAGATCTTTTGGGTATCCTCAGAATGATACTATGATATTTTTTGTCGGGAAAACTCTGTTTGCATGAAATAATATAGGCATGCCGTGCAAATGCAGACTCAACCAAAATCAGGAAACTACATCCAAGGTCACTTTCCCATATCGGCAATACCACTTTCCCATATTAAAAAGTACGAAAAAAGGTTTAAAACCTCTGATTGTGGCGCAAATTATGTATCTTTGCAAAATAATTGGGCTATACCAAATCAGTAGGTTTGGCTGAATTGCTATGGCCTCGAACAAATTAGAAAAGGATAAAATGGGAAAGATTATTGCTTTGGCTAACCAGAAAGGCGGTGTGGGAAAGACTACAACTACCATCAACCTCGCCGCCTCGCTCGCCACGCTTGAAAAGAAAGTGCTCGTCATCGACGCCGACCCGCAGGCTAATGCCTCCAGCGGACTCGGGGTCAACTCCAAGGACGTGGACTGCACACTCTATGAGTGCATCATCGACCATGCCGACGTGAAGGAAGCTGTCTATACCACTGACATCGACGGACTTGACATCATTCCGAGCCATATCGACCTTGTGGGAGCAGAGATAGAGATGCTGAATCTCGAACACCGCGAACAGGTGATCAAGAGAATGCTGCAGCCTATACGTGATGATTACGACTATATCCTTATCGACTGCTCACCTTCTCTCGGACTGATTACCGTCAATGCCCTTACGGCAGCCGACTCCGTAATAATCCCAGTGCAGTGTGAGTATTTCGCCCTTGAGGGAATCAGCAAACTGCTCAATACCATCAAGATTATCAAGAGCAAACTCAACACACGTCTTGAGATAGAAGGATTCCTGCTCACGATGTATGACGGCAGACTGCGTCTCGCCAACCAGATATACTACGAGGTGAAGCGCCATTTCCAGGAACTGGTGTTCAAGACCGTAATCCAGAGAAACGTGAAGCTTAGCGAGTCGCCAAGCCACGGACTGCCCGTCATCCTGTATGATGCCGACTCCACAGGAAGCAAGAACCACCTGGCGCTGGCAAAGGAAATCATCAACAAGAACGAGAAAACAAGCAAACAATAAGCAAACATAAGCAACGAGATAATGGGAGTACACAAGAGATACAGCGCACTCGGACGCGGACTCGACGCACTGATTTCAACCGACGACGTGCGTCCGCAGGGCAGTTCTACGATAAACGAAATTGAAATAGACCAGATTGAGGCAAACCCTAACCAGCCACGTCGGGAATTTGACGAGGAAGCGCTTCAGGAACTTGCCAACAGTATCCGCGAAATCGGTATCATACAGCCAATCACACTCAGACAGGTGGCTGAGGACAGATACCAGATCATTGCCGGAGAGCGCCGCTGGAGAGCCTCGCAGATAGCTGGGCTGACAGCCATACCGGCATATATACGCACGATAAAAGACGAGAACGTCATGGAGATGGCGCTCGTGGAGAACATACAGCGAGAGGACCTCAACGCCATTGAGATTGCTCTGGCATACGAACACCTGCTCTCAAACTCAGGAATGACACAGGAAAAGGTGTCGGAGCGAGTGGGCAAGAGCCGCACGGCGATAACCAACTACCTCAGACTGCTGAAGTTGCCCGCACAGGTGCAGATGGCATTGCAGAAAAAGGAAATCGACATGGGACATGCGCGTGCGCTTCTCTCTATCGACTCGCCGTCGCTTCAGATCAAGGTGTTCAAGGAAATACAGAAAAACGGATACTCCGTAAGAAAGGTAGAGGAGATAGCCAAGCAGCTCAACAGCGGCGAAGACGTGACGGTGGGCAAAAAGGTGATAGCCTCGAAGACACAGCTCCCGGAGGAGTTCAACGCTCTGAAGGAACGACTCTCTTCGTTCTTCTCCACAAAGGTGCAGATGACCTGTTCGCCAAAGGGAAAAGGAAAGATAAGCATCCCGTTTGCCAATGCCGATGAACTGGAGCGCATCATGGCGGCGCTCGACAAAATGAACGACTAAAAGCGGAACGTGAAGTGTTGAGCAACATTCATAGAATGATGATGTGCCTCGTGGCAGCATGGACGATGCTTGCCGTGAATGCCGCAGAGACGGAGAAACAGCAAACACCATCGGCAACGCAGCCGACGGTTGTGCCGGACTCGTTGTTGAGTGCGGCGAGGGGTGCCGTGGCTGTGGATACAGTATCTATGTTGAATGCAGATTCCATATATATATTAAATAAGGTGGACTCTGTAGGCGTGAAGCAGAAAAAGGCAAAGCGCGACTGGGCTACATGGAGCCCTGATCCCAAGCGTGCCATGTGGCTTGCCATAGTGCTGCCGGGAGCCGGACAGGTGTATAACCGTAAATACTGGAAACTGCCTATCGTATACGGCGGATTCCTTGGCTGTATCTATGCATGGAGGTGGAACAACCAGATGTTCCGCGATTATTCGCAGGCATATATGGACATCATGGACGACGACCCCAATACGCAGAGCTACAACCAATTCCTGCATCTCGGAATGCAGATAACGGATGAAAACAAAGAGCGATATCAGAATCTCTTCAAGCGCAGGAAGGACTACTACCGCAAATACCGCGACCTGAGCATTTTCTGCATGATAGGTGTCTATGCTCTCTCTGTAATCGACGCATACGTGGATGCGTCGCTGTCGCAGTTTGACATATCCAAGGACCTGAGCCTGAAGATAGAACCTTCGGTGATGAACGACCGCCGTTCGGCAAATCCACTGAAGTCGTCGGCGCTCGGACTGCAGTGCTCGCTCAATTTCTAATGAGCCGGTTTGCGCTGCACGATGTATGAATTAAAAAAAGAAACAATTTGATTAAGTAATGATATTTAAAAACAAAGTTATAGTATTGGCGGCATCTCTGCTGTTGGGCAGTGGGTTACAGATGTTCGCACAAGATGTAAATGACAATGAGATAACAGTGAAAGACAAGGATGGCCGTGAAGAAGTGATCGACGTGCCTGAGTCTATGGGCACTGAGTTTGACGACCTCCTGCAGGAGTATTACTCACAGAAATACCTGAAGGTGGACGACGACTGCAACTACCGAGACGAAAACCGTACCTATGAGCCGGAGGTCTACGTAGACCGTCTGAAGCGTCTGCCGAATATCATGGAGATGCCATACAACGACATCGTGCAGAAATTCATCGACCGCTACACCGGTCGTCTGCGCCGTTCGGTGAGCTATATGCTCGGAGCATCGAATTTCTATATGCCGATATTCGAGGATGCCCTCTCGGCATACGACATTCCACTGGAATTGAAATACCTGCCGGTTATAGAATCGGCACTCAACCCTAAGGCTACATCCAGAGTGGGGGCTGCCGGACTGTGGCAGTTCATGCCATCCACCGGCAAGCAGTATGGACTGGAGATAAACTCTCTCGTTGACGAGCGTCGCGACCCTGTGAAGGCATCCTATGCTGCAGCACGCTATCTGCGCGACCTATATAAAATCTATGGCGACTGGAGTCTCGTAATCGCTGCATACAACTGCGGACCGCAGAATGTGCGCAAGGCGATGCAAAGAGCAGGCGGAGAGGCCGACTATTGGAAGATCTATCCATATCTGCCGCGTGAGACAAAGGGATACGTGCCTGCATTCATCGCAGCAAACTATGTGATGAACTATTATTGTGAACACAACATTTGTCCGATGCGCACCACATTGCCGGCAAAGACCGATACAGTGGTGGTGACTCGCGACATACACCTGAAGCAGATTGCCGACATGTGTGGAGTGAACCTCGAAGAACTTCGTGCGCTCAATCCGCAGTATCGCCGTGACATCGTGAACGGCAACTCCAAGCCATCAGTGCTGCGCCTGCCTATTTCGGTGGTCAATTCGTTCATCAGCAATGAAGACTCCATCAGCAACTACCAGGCTGACCAGCTCTTCACACGCCGTTCTCTCGTTGAGGTGGACGAGCAGACACAGCCCCGCTACACATCTTCGAAGCGTACCTCTTCGAAGAAAGGATACGGTCGCTCATCTAAGAAGTCTAAAGGCAAGAAAGGCAAGAAGGGTCGTGGAGGCAAGAGCGTGACAGTGAGAAACGGTGACACTCTCTCCGAGATAGCCGAGAGAAACCACACCACCGTGGGCAAGCTGCGCAAGCTCAACGGTATAAAGGGCAGCAACATACGTGCCGGCAAGAAGATAAAGGTGAAGTGATAACAACATACAACCGTTAACTCTTAAAATCGCATTATCATGGGTGAACAGAAACTTACAGACCAGGAGCGAGAGGCTGCTGATGCTAAAATGGTAGATGATGCCTTCAAGCATCTGCTCGACAGTTATCTCGCATCGCGCCACAGAAAGAAAGTGGATATCATAACGAAGGCTTTCAACTTCGCACGTCAGGCCCACAAGGGAGTGCGCCGACTCTCCGGCGAGCCATACATCATGCACCCCATAGCGGTGGCACAGATAGCATGCTCGGAGATGGGACTCGGGTCAACGAGTATCAGTGCGGCACTGCTCCACGACGTGGTGGAAGACACCGACTATACGGTGGAGGACATCCAGAACATGTTCGGTCCGAAAATCGCCCAGATAGTAGACGGACTGACCAAGATTTCAGGAGGAATCTTCGGTTCTCAGGCATCGGCACAGGCAGAGAACTTCAAGAAACTGCTTCTGATGATGAGCGATGACATCCGTGTCATCCTAATCAAGATTTGCGACCGTCTGCACAACATGCGTACGCTCGACGGACAACCGCCAAACAAACGCTACAAGATTGCCGGCGAGACCTTATATATATATGCGCCGCTCGCCAACCGTCTCGGACTGAACAATATCAAGACAGAGCTGGAGAATCTCAGTTTCAAGTTCGAACACCCGGAGAAATATGCGCAGATAGAAGAGAAGCTCGCCAGCACTCAGGCATCACGCGACACCCTCTTCGACAATTTCACGAAACCTATCCGTGAGACACTCGACAAGATGGGCATCGAATATACCATCAAGGCTCGAGTGAAGAGTCCGTTCTCCATCTGGAACAAGATGATGCAGAAAAACGTGTCGTTCGACCAGATTTACGACATCCTTGCCGTAAGAATTATTTTCAAGCCGAAAGACAAGGACGAGGAGGTGGACGAATGCTTCCGCATCTATGTTGCACTCAACAAGATATACAAATCACATCCCGACCGTCTGCGCGACTGGGTTAACCACCCCAAGGCAAACGGCTATCAGGCAATCCATGTCACTCTGATGAGCAACATGGGAAAATGGATAGAAGTGCAGATCCGTTCGGAGCGCATGGACGAGATGGCGGAGCAGGGCTTCGCCGCACATTGGAAATACAAAGACGGAGTTGACGGCAATGGAGCCAAGGAAATCTCTGAAGATGAGGGCGAGCTGAACAACTGGCTGCGCACCATCAAGGAAATCCTCGACGACCCGCAGCCAGACGCCATGGACTTCCTCGACACCATAAAACTGAACCTCTTCGCATCAGAAATCTTCGTGTTCACTCCGAAGGGAGAAATCAAGACTATGCCGGCAGGATGTACGGCCCTCGATTTCGCCTTCCAGATTCATACTTTCCTCGGAAGCCATTGTATCGGAGCCAAGGTGAACCACAAGCTCGTGCCTCTCAGCCATAAGCTCAAAAGTGGCGACCAGGTGGAGATTCTCACCTCAAACTCTCAGCATGTGCAGCCGTCGTGGATAAACTTTGTGTCTACTGCAAAGGCGAAGACCAAGATTCAGGGAATCCTGCGCCGAGAGGGTAGGGAAGTGCAGAAGCGCGGCGAGGAGATACTCGACGAGTTCCTCAAACGCAATTCTATGGAACTCACCTTCGCCGTGATGGACAAACTCTGCGCTCTGCATGAAGTGGAGAAACACGAGCAGCTGCTCCAGGCATTGGGCGACAAGACCATCATTCTGGGCGACCAGGACCTCGACGAACTGCAGGGCAAGAACAACAAGAAGAGTGAGACTTCCCGTGGATGGCGCAAGTATGTGCCGTTCCTTGGCAAGAAAAAAGACGAAGTAGAGAAACAGCAGAGTGCTACTTCCAAGGGCTATGCAGTCGTGCCGGAGAATTTCAACCGCAAGAAACCGATTTACATCACCGACAACAATATCAATACATACATCTTCAAACCCTGTTGTCATCCTATTCCGGGCGATGACGTGCTTGGATTCATCGACGGCAAGAACCACATCGAGATACACAAACGCTCCTGCAAGGTGGCTTCTAAGCTCAAGTCAAGCTATGGCAACAGGATTCTCGACGCCAAATGGGACATGAAGCGTCAGTTGCTCTTCGATGCCACCATATCGGTGAAGGGTATCGACCGTATTGGTATGCTCAACGAGGTGACGAAGGTCATCTCAGACCAGTTCGACGTGAATATCCACAAGCTCACCATTTCGTGCGACGAAGGCATCTTTGCCGGAGTTTTCGAACTGCTTATCCACGACCGCAGCGATGTGGAGACTGTGATGAACGGACTGAAGACCATCAATGGTGTGCAGGAAGTGAACCAGACGGTTTGATGCAATATACCCAACTCCCGGGTTTTCGGATAATAGAACTATATCAGTATCCTGGTAACCATAATTCCAACGTCGGCATAATGGACGTTTATGGTTTCCAGGATAACTTTCTGGATAAACTACTAATTTAAAACTAATCAATCAAAATGAGAAAATTACTTCTATCCCTTGTTCTCGTTCTTGCGGGAACGCTGGCTGTCAATGCGGCAAACAAATACGACAATCCCGACACACTCTTCGTGGCTCGCGACGGAACGGCAGAGTTTCGCAATATCGACGATGCCATTGAGGTGTGCAGGGCATTCATGGAATACCACAAGGTGATATTCGTGAAGAAAGGCACCTACAAGGAAAAACTCATCGTGCCGTCATGGCTCACCAATATAGAGATATGCGGCGAGGACAGAGACAATACCATAATAACCTACGACGACCATGCCAATGTGTTCATTCCCGGCACCGACCGCAAGATGGGCACCTTCCGCACCTACACCGTGCGGGTGGACGGCAATGACATAACATTCCGCAACATCACGATAGAAAACAACGCAGCACGACTCGGCCAGGCAGTGGCGCTCCACACTCAGGGCGACCGCCTCACGTTTGTGAACTGCCGCATCCTCGGCAACCAAGACACGGTATATACAGGAGGCATTAACACACGCCTCTATTTCAAAGACTGCCACATCGAGGGAACCACAGACTTCATCTTCGGTCCGTCAACGGCATGGTTTGAAAACTGCACCATCCTGAGCCGTACCGACTCCTACATCACCGCTGCTTCCACTCCGCAGAACGTGGAATACGGTTATGTGTTCAACCGCTGCAAGATTGTCGCAGCAGAGGGAGTCAGCAAGGTATATCTCGGTCGTCCGTGGCGTCCCTACGCCCACACCCTGTTCATGAACTGTCAGCTCGGCAAGCATATCCTGCCCGTAGGATGGCACAACTGGAGCAATACGCAGAATGAGACGACTGCACGCTACTGCGAGTATAACAACCATGGCGAGGGAGCGGCAACGAAAGAACGTGCGGCATGGACACGCCAGCTCACCAGGAAAGAGGCGGCAAAGGTGACGCTTGAGAATGTTTTCAGACAGAATGGCGGTTGGATACCGAATGTCTGATTAAAAGAAATTTTGCACATATACCATTAAACTGATGGTATCGGTCAAACATTAAACTGATGATATCGGCCATCTGAGTCTGACAGCAATAGAATTTTCTTTATTGCCAGCCAGTTTCAGATGGCCGATTAAAGTTAAATCTTAGTCTTAAAAATAAAAAACTTTTGCTAAAGTTTTGCGTTTTAAAGAAAACTATATATATTTGCACCGAAACAAACTATACCGTTCCATAACGGAAACGGCACAGGGGTGCCAGAAAAGAAGATGAAACAACTACTGCCCCACATATTATAATATGTGTAGGAAATGTGCTCGGGAAGCACACAGACTGGTACACTACAAGGAGATTGCTACTAACTAATAAATCAAAAAATAACATTTATGCATTTACAATTCAGAAGAGCCTTGACGGCTTCAGTATTGCCTATGGTTTGTCTTACGGCATTTGCCCAGAAGACGGTCACGGGTACAGTGAAGGATGCAAGTGGAGAGCCATTGATTGGTGTTACTGTGTTTGTCGATGGCAAACCAGGTTCCATCACCGACATCGATGGTAATTTCTCTATCCCCAATGCATCTCCTTCTTCTAAAGTAAAGATTTCCTACATTGGTTACAAAGAGCAGACCATTACTCTCGGAAACTCTTCAACTATCAATATCGTATTGCAGGAAGACAATGCTCAGCTCGATGAGGTTGTCGTTGTAGGTTACGGTACGATGAAGAAGAGCGACCTTACCGGTTCTGTATCTTCTGCTGATGGTGCAAAACTTGCTGCCAAGGGTACTACAAGTGCAATGGAGGCATTGCAGGGTTCTGTTCCTGGCGCACAGATTACACAGGCTACCGGACGTGCAGGTTCTGACTTCAACATTCAGATCCGTGGTAAGTCTTCTATCCAGGGAACTTCAAAGCCTATCTATGTTGTCGACGGTGTTATCTGCGAGGACATCGGCTTCTTGAACACTCAGGACATCGAGCGTATGGACATCTTGAAGGATGCTTCATCTACAGCTATCTTCGGTTCACGTGCCACAGCCGGTGTCGTTATCGTAACTACAAAGAGCGGTTCTTCTCTCGCCGGAAAGAGCGAGGAGAAAGTTTCTATCTCATACGACGGATACTATGGCGTTTCAAAGATTGCCCGTATGCCTGACTATATGAACGCCGACCAGTTCTACAAGTGGCGTTTCTCTCAGTTCCTCTCTTCAGGACAGGTGGCAAACGGTATCGCTACCGTTGCCCAGCCAACATGGAAGATGACCCAGCAGGACTTCCTGCAGGGTATGCTTGCCGATACAGAGGACGGAACTTCTGTACTGAAAAACATGCTGAACAACGGCGAAGGCTACAACTGGCCAGACCTCGTTACACAGGACGGTCAGAAGCAGAACCATTTCCTCGCCGTAAACGGTTCTTCAAAGAATACACACTATCATTTTGGAGTAGGTTACAACCGTGAGGAGGGAGTATACAAGAACGACCTCCAGAACCGCTACAACATGAAGGGAAGTGTTGACAGCAAGATCAACAAATATCTCTCTGCAGGTTTCACCCTGAACCTCGCTTACACAGAAAACCAGTTGGCTTCAGATGATGCCGTAAAGGATGCGTTCCGTCAGGTGCCGTTCGCTCGTCCTTACGCTTCTGACGGCAGCTTCAACGTGAAGCCGGGTAACTTTGAGTCAATGGGAACAAAGGCAAATCAGTTCACTGATACCGTTAACCCTCTTATCTATCTGCGTGACGACTCAAAGGAGTCAAACACCTTCCGTGTGCTTGGTAACATTTACGTGCAGTTGAAACCGGTAGAGTGGTTGTCATTCAAGACCACATTCTCTCCAAACTACGTGAACTCACGCACTGGTGAGTATACAGCTTCGAGCGGTTCTCGTACTGAGACTTCTTCTCAAGAGGAGTACACCCGCAAGGACTGGACTTGGGACAACCAGATTGACTTCAACAAGACCTTCGGTGACCACTCTCTGAGTGCTATGGGATTGTTCTCTATGACTTATTCCGACAGAACGTACAGCCAGCTCGGCAGAACTTCTACTGGTGCCACTTCTATCATGACAGGTACAAAGTGGTACAATATGTATACAGGTACTATCTTTGAGAAGGACCCGAAGGATAGTGGTATCGGCACCGGTACAGCATACTGGGAAGAGACAATGATGTCTTACGCTTTGCGTCTGAACTATTCTTACAAAGGCAAGTATATGTTCACAGGTACAGTACGTACCGACGGTTCTTCAAAGTTCCTGAAAGACTCTCGCTGGGGATGGTTCCCATCAGCAGCTCTTGCATGGCGTATCTCTGAGGAAGACTTCATGAAGAACATCTCATGGATCGACAACTTGAAGCTTCGTTTGAGCTATGGTGTGACTGGTAACAACACCGTGTGCGGACATTATAACTCAGTTGGCGTTTCTGGTCCAAACATTTATGCTTTCGGTTCAGTCGTTGCCAACGGCTATTACCCAAGCGGTGTCATCAACGCTGACTTGAAGTGGGAGAAATCTTATGAAACCAACTTCGGTATCGACTACGGATTCCTCAACAACAGAATCAACGGATCTATCGACCTCTATTCTAAGACATCTAAAGACCTGCTCTATGAGAGACACCTTCCATTGGTTTCTGGTGGTGGCAAACTTTGGGACAACGTTGGTGAGGTGCAGAACCGTGGTATCGAGTTCGCCCTGAACACAGTGAACATCCAGACCAAGGACTGGTACTGGACCACAAGCTTCAACTTCGCCCGCAACATCAACAAGGTGAAGAAGATCAACGGCGAGAACAAGATCATCGATTCTGACTACCCTATCACATCTTCTTTGTTCGTAGGTTCTCCAATGAACTCTCTCTACCTGTACAAGTGGGATGGCGTCGTTTCAGACAAGAACATCACTGTTCCTAACAACGATGCTGCTGTTAATGCAGGTTTCACACCTGGTGACCAGGTTCGCTCTTGCGACTACTACCACAAGGTATACGGTTGGTCAGAGGGTATGCCTATCATCAAGGATAACGACGGCAATGGCGTGATCAACGCTGACGACAAGATGATTCTCGGTTGCCAGGATCCTTCTTGGACAGGTAACATCTCTTCTACTTTGCAGTATAAGGATTGGGATTTCTCATTCTCAATCTATACAAAGCAGAACTTCACGGTATACTCAAACACATTGGCTGACACATACGATTATGCTTACCGTGGATGGAACAAGATTGCAATGGATTACTACATCCCTGCTGGAACACTTATCGACTGCGACGGTGTGAATGCTGACGGTACATACATCAACCCTGTATACCAGGAGACCACTCACTATGGTTCATTCCCATTCACAAACAGTTCTATCACCAACAACGGTGCCGGTTCTGCATCTTATGAGAAGAACGTTTACAATGCTCTCGCAGTAGACAAGATTTCTTACTGGAAGGTCAAGAACATCACTCTTGGCTACACATTCCCAAAGAAGTTGCTCTCTTCATGGGGCTGCCAGTATCTCCGTCTTTATGTTAACATTACAAACCCATTCGTATTCACGAAGTACAAGGGATTCGATCCTGAGTGGGCTGATGCAGCCAAGAAGAATGATGGTCCAAGCACAGTGACATATCAGATCGGTGCAAGCATTAAGTTCTAATAACATTTTAAACAAAGAAGCAAAATGAAAAAGTTTATCATAATGTCTGCCCTCGGATTGGCCACGGTGGCTGGTTTGTCCAGCTGTTCTGATTTCTTGGATACAGACAATAAAAGTACTGTAACACCTGAAAGCCAGTTCTCTGACATCTCAGGTTGGAACCAGCAGCTTAACAATGCATATTATGCTCTGCGTGATGTATACAGCGATCCTAAGGTGTTCTGTCAGGGTACAGACCTCTACACCGTTGGACAGAATGCATCGGCTCCTGTATTGCAGTCGTATCAGTATTCTTCAGACAACGAGGATGTTACAAATCTTTATAAAAACACATATGCTGCCATCAACTATGCCAACTGTGTGTTGAAGTATTGCAAGGACGACAAGCTGAACGACCAGGCTCGTTTCGTGCGCGACTATTGCTATTACATCCTTACACAGCAGTTCGGTGCAGTGCCATACATCACCGACTATATCGAGTCGGCAAGCACAAACTATCCTCGCACAGACCTCGCTACGGTTTATGCCAACGTCATTGCTGACCTGAAGGAAATCATCGCAAACGGCAATCTCGAGAGCGTAAGTTCTGAGAAGGATGCCAGAGGACGTGCCAGCGTTATCGGTGCCAAGGCTCTTCTTGCCAAGGTTTACCTCGCAGCAGGATGGGACTTGCAGACAACTGTCAATGATGCAAAGAACGGTACATACACAGTGAACAGCACCGAGTATTTCGCTGAGGCTGCAAAATATGCTTCTGAGGTAGCTGATGCAGTTCCTTTGACACAGTCATTCGACAAGAAATGGGACTTCGACAACAACGAGAAGGGCACCAACGCCGAGACTCTGTTCTCAATCCAGTACGACCGTGCCACTTCATCCGACAAGGTGACGGGTGGTCACGACCAGCAGCACAACTTTGCTCTCTATATGGGTTCAAACACTCTGGGTGTGAAGGGTGTGAAGAGCGACCTCTGTCCTACAGAGCGTGTTTACTACGCTTTCGACAAGGGCGACGACCGCTTCGAAGGAACTTTCATGACCACAGTATATGGTTACGACGGAAATGAAAGCAACTGGAGCAAGCAGGGCTATTGGGCATTCTACAATGCAAATGATGACGAGAAGGCAAAGCTCTCTATCGCATTCAAGTATTTCCCATGGTATACTGAGGATTCTGAGATTGAGGCTTATTGCACAGCCCACGCTTCTCAGTTCGTTACCACTGGTATGAAGAGCACTACCAAGGTGTTCAAGGTTGCTGAGAACTCCACTTGCAAGGCTTATGCCGCAAACGGTTCTTACGATGCAAAGAACTCTGCCACTTACACACAGCCATTCTCTTCTGCAATCCAGAAGATCGGATGTCTGCCTCCAGTACGCAAGTTCGACGACAAGAATACTACCAGCGACTGCAAACAGTCGGGCGGTGACTACCGTGATGTTGTGGTTCTGAATGCAAGCGAGATTTATCTCGTTGCTGCAGAGGCTTACCTTATGATGGGTGACGATGCTAATTCGCTGAAGTATCTCAACGCCGTTCGTACTCGTTCACATGCTTCTTATCTTGGCTCATTCAGCGACTACAAGCGCTACGACTGGGGCTACAATGATGCCGGTGGATACGTGTCATTCGGACAGACCGACAGCTACGGATTGACCATCAACAAGCTGGATGTGATCCTCGACGAGCGTATGCGTGAGACTCTCGGTGAATATTACCGTTGGATGGACTTGCGCCGCACCCATCAGCTCGTTCGTTACAACACTACCTATTGCGGTCTTTCTGTTGCCAACATGACAGGTAACGACGGTCAGATCAAATGGCTGCGTCCAATTCCAGAGAACGAGATACAGATCAACTCAGGTATCACTGCTGCCGACCAGAACCCTGGCTTCCGTACATATAGCACAGCAGAGGAAAGCGATGCAGAATAATCCTGCTTCATTATTAACCGAATTAAAACAGAAAAGAAAATGAAACTGAAAAGTATATTGTTTTTGATGCTTGGTGTTCTCTTCTCGCTCACATTCGCTGCATGCGACGATGATGACGACCCAGTGACACACACCGATGCATCTGTTCTCGTAGGTGGAACTTTCAATGGTTCTATGTTTGACGAAGACGGAAACGAGAAAGCTTCAGATGTAGTTGTTACAATCAGCAAGTTTGAGGCTGAAAATACTCAGGCAATTACAGTCAAGATAGCTTCCGCTACTTTGAAAATGGATCAGGAGGCAGTGTTCAACGTTGCCAAGGCTGGTGAAAACCGTTACACATTTGGAAACGGTTCTGCTGCAGCAGCAAGAAACACAGGTGGAGTGATAGAGGGTAACGACCTTACTGTCTATACCTCTCTCAGCTCAAAGTTCAAGTTCAATGCCACAAGCTCTGCCAAGCGCTACACTATCAAGGCTGTAAAGGCTGGCGAGTAATATCCTGAATATATAACGACAATGTGATAATAATCCGAGTTCATTGCTGGATATCATAAATCCAGCGATGGACTTGAACCAAACGATCAATTTTATTAATAACTTAAAAACAAAACAAATTATGAAAAAGAGTTTACTTTTCGTAGCTGCTATGTTTATGGCAGTATGTGCTAACGCACAGGGTCAGTGGAATGCAGTTCCTTCTACAGCTACTGTTGATCAAGTAGTTGCTAACGCAGGTGAGCCTACAGTTGTTGCTACAGAGATTCAGAACGCCAAGGTTGTTCTTCTCGACGGTGGTCAAAACTGGACAGTAAAGAGCGATCCTACTACAGCTGAGACTTTCGTGTCACAGGGCAAGACTTTCTCTAATGCTTACATCCAGGGTGGTACTAATGGTGTTGACGCTTCTTTGGACAAGGCTGGTTCTACATCTGCTCACATAGAGTTCACTCCAGCTGTTGCTGGTAAGGTTTATGTTGCAGCTAAGTATGGTTGTAAAAAGAAGATCTGGACAGCCAAGGTTCCTAACTCAGTTATCGAGGCTGAGGAGCTCGACTTCGCTGCTATGGGCGATTACGCTACAGACGTATGGGGACAGTACATCACTGCTGACGGTGGTCTGGCCGCAGAGCAGGCTACAGACGCTGACGTTTACGCAGCTCTCGCTTACGACGTTGAGCCAGGCTACACATACTTCTTCTGGGTATCTGGTTCTAAGATCATGCTTTGCGGTCTTGCTTTCGACACTAACGGTGATGTTAACGGCATCAGCAACGTTGTTGCTCCAGAGGCAGACGCTAACGCTCCTATCTACAACCTCGCTGGTCAGCGCGTAAGCTCTGACTTCAAGGGTATCGCTATCCAGAACGGCAAGAAGTTCGTTAAGTAATAAGCGAATCAATTGAACCCAAATCTGTCGTTTCCGACAGATAGAATATATGCCAAGTCCTTCAGTGGGCTTGGCATTTTTGATATTCCATCGTAAAAGTATATCTTAGTATTATATCGTGAAAGTATAAAAAGTGCAAATTATTTTGTCGGTTCGAATAAATAGTGTACTTTTGTGCCGGTAATAGAAAAACAGGGGCGTAGCCCAGTTGGTTTAGAGCGCTGCAGTCACATTGCAGAGGTCATCGGTTCGAGCCCGATCGTCCCTACTTGTTTTCTATTTCTTTTTTTCCTTAATAGTATTCCGTAACTTATTCTGCTGATTCCTAATGCCCGTTTTGGGTTAAATCCGTCATTACGTAAGGTAGTCGAACTGCTTTTTCATCTCCTGCAGCTGGTCGCGCAGCTTTATGAGCGTCTCCAGCACCTTGGTGTCGGAGCTTACGGAATTCTTCTGTTCCTTCAGCATCTTGCGGGCGGCGGCAAGCTTGAAGCCACGCACCTTCACCAGGTTGTATACCACTTTGATGTTCTCGATGTCCTGTTCCGTATACTGTCGGATATTGTTGCCCGTGGTCTTGGGTTTTATCATCGGAATTTCCTTCTCCCAGAAGCGCAACATGCTTTCAGAGACGCCCAGCATCTCTGCCACCTCCTTGATGGAGTAATACAGTTTCAGTTTCTTTTCCGTGTTAAGTGCCATATTATATACTTTCTTCGGCAAAGATAATAATTTTCTTCTGTTTCGTCAACATCCGTGGCTTATAACACGCTAAAAAACACAAGGATAACAAATAATTTGGCTGTTTATCATATTTTTTTTAATTTTGCCGATTATATCAATAGGTAAGAGGCATGGGCAAGCACACCCGGCAATATCATTGCCCTTTTCCTGTGCCCTTAGCAACAGAGTCAAAAAGAAATATTATTAAAGAAACAAGAATACGATGATGACAGCAAATGAAATCCGCGACTCATTCAAGAAATTCTTCGAGTCGAAAGGACACGTTATTGTACCGTCAGCGCCAATGGTCATCAAAGACGACCCTACGCTGATGTTCACCAATGCAGGTATGAACCAGTGGAAAG
Organism: Prevotella sp. CAG:592; assembly: GCF_000436015.1. NCBI lineage: Bacteria > Pseudomonadati > Bacteroidota > Bacteroidia > Bacteroidales > Prevotellaceae > Prevotella > Prevotella sp. CAG:592. The sequence continues at coordinate 15,908 of NZ_FR892615.1, forward strand.
ACATTATCCTCGGCACCCGCGAGCCGGAGCCACGCCGTCGTGCCGACACACAGAAGTGTCTGCGCGTGAGCGGTAAGCACAACGACCTCGAGGAAGTGGGCCACGATACCTACCACCACACCATGTTTGAGATGCTCGGCAACTGGAGCTTCGGCGACTACTTCAAGGAGGGCGCCATCGACTACGCATGGGAATACCTCGTCGACGTGCTTCATCTCGATCCGAACGACCTCTACGTCACAGTATTCGAGGGCTCTCCCGAGGAGGGACTCGCTCGCGACGATGAGGCAGCCGGCTTCTGGCTCAAGCATGTGCCTGCCGACCATATCATCAATGGCAACAAGCACGACAACTTCTGGGAGATGGGCGACACAGGCCCTTGCGGTCCATGCTCTGAGATTCATCTCGACTCCCGCACTCCGGAGGAGAAGGCAAAGACACCGGGACGCGAACTCGTAAACAAGGACGACCCACAGGTGATTGAGATCTGGAACATCGTGTTCATGCAGTTCAACCGCAAGGCCGACGGTTCTCTCGAACCCCTGCCAATGCACGTCATCGATACCGGTATGGGCTTCGAGCGACTCGTGCGCGCCCTGCAGGGCAAGCATTCTAACTACGACACCGACATCTTCCAGCCTATCATAAAGGAAATCAGCACTCTCTCTGGTCTGAAATACGGCGAGACAGAGGAAGTTGACGTGGCTATGCGTGTTGTTGCCGACCACCTCCGTGCCGTGGCATTCTCCATTGCCGACGGTCAGCTGCCAAGCAACGCCAAGGCTGGATACGTCATCCGCCGAATCCTTCGCCGTGCCGTGCGTTATGCCTACACCTTCCTGGGTCAGAAGGAGTCGTTCCTCTTCCGTCTCGTGCCGGTATTGGTACAGGAGATGGGCGGAGCATTCCCGGAGCTTTCTGCCCAGCGCGAACTCATCACCAAGGTGATAAAAGAGGAGGAGGAGTCGTTCCTTCGCACACTCTCCAACGGTATCAACATGCTCAGCAGCGCCATCGAGGCTGTGAAGGCTGCCGGCAAGACAGAGCTCGACGGCACACAGGCGTTCCGCCTATTCGACACCTACGGATTCCCACTCGACCTCACCGAGCTTATCTGTCGTGAGAGCGGCGTCACCGTAGACGAGAAGCAGTTTGACGTAGAGATGCAGAAGCAGAAGGAGCGTGCCCGCAATGCGGCAGCTGTGGAAAACGGCGACTGGATTGAGGTTCGTCCGGGCGAGCAGCAGTTCGTGGGCTATGACTATACTGAATATGAATGTCACATCCTGCGCTACCGCAAGGTGACGCAGAAGAAGAACACATATTTCGAACTCGTTCTCGACAACACTCCTTTCTATGGCGAGATGGGAGGTCAGGTGGGCGACACCGGTGTCCTCGTAAACGAGGAGGAGACCATCACCATCACCGACACCAAACGTGAGAACAACCAGTCTGTACATATCGTGAAGGCTCTGCCAAAGAACGTAGAGGCAGAATTCATGGCTTGTGTGGATACCGACAAGCGTGAGGCGAGTGCAGCCAACCATACGGCTACCCACCTTCTCGACTATGCCCTCAAGCAGGTGCTCGGCGACCACGTGGAGCAGAAGGGATCATTCGTGTCGCCAGACACATTGCGTTTCGACTTCGCTCATTTCCAGAAGGTAACCGACGAGGAAATCCGTCAGGTTGAGCGTATCGTCAACGATATGATTCGTCAGGACATCCCGTTGCAGGATCATCGCAACGTGCCGATAGAGGAGGCTAAGCAGCTCGGAGCTATAGCATTGTTCGGTGAGAAATACGGCGACAGGGTCCGCGTGGTGCAGTTTGGTCCGAGTGTTGAGTTCTGTGGTGGTATCCACGCCCACAGCACCGGTCGCATCGGTATGCTGAAGATCGTTTCCGAGAGCAGCGTTGCCGCCGGCATCCGTCGTATCGAGGCTAAGACAGGCGCTGCCTGCGAGCAGATGATGTATGACATGGAGGACAGTATGAAGGCTATCAAGGCTCTCTTCCATAATGCCAAGGACTTGCAGACCGTAATAGGCAAATACATCGAGGAGCACGAGGCGATGAAGAAGAGCATAGAGAAGTTCCAGGCTGAGGCAGTGGAGCGTGCCAAGGAGCGTCTTTTGCAGCAGGCTCGTGAGGTTGGCGGCGTGAAGGTCGTTACCTGTGTGTTGCCGATGACTCCAGAGGCAGCCAAAGACCTCGCTTTCAAGCTCCGTGCCGCACAGCCGGAGAATATGCTCTGTGTTATCGGTAGCAAGCATGACAACAAGCCGTTGCTCACCGTTATGGCTACCGACGACCTCGTAAGCGACCGCGGTTTCAATGCCGGTAAGGTTATCCGCGAGGCTGCCAAACTGATTCAGGGTGGCGGTGGCGGTCAGCCTCACTTCGCCACTGCCGGAGGAAAGAACGTCGACGGTCTTTCTGCCGCTGTAGACAAGGTAGTAGAGCTGGCTCAGTTATAAACCTCAAACGGTCTAATGACCGATTTGGGTTAAATCAAAGATAAAGACAATTTTTGAATAAAATCGTCAACCATCTGGTCGTAAGTGCGGAAGTGTCTGAATTACAGATACTTCCGCATTTTAGTATGCGCAAAAACCATCTGGTTATTGTCTGGATGGTTTAAAGAATAACCCATCCTAACCTTCCCCAAGGGAAGGAACAAGTTACTCTGCCAATTAACCTCAGCCCCCACCTAGCCTCCCCCGAAGTGGAGGGACGGATACCATTGGCTACATGATTTTCGTCAGTAGTCGTCTGATTTATCGTTAGTAGTCATCTGATTATCAACGGTTTGTCAGCAGCAATAGTGACTGTCCCTCCCCTTCGGGGGAGGCTAGGTGGGGGCTTAAGTTATTAGGTGGTGTTGGGTTTTAGGTTATGTGGTGCTGGTGTCAATATCCGGAGTAATATGTTCCTTCCCTTTGGGAAGGTTAGGATGGGTTTGAGTTTAGGATGGGTTATCCTTTGGGAAGGTTAGGATGGGTTTGAGTTTAGGATGGGTTATCCTTTTGGTAGGTCAGGATGAGTATTAAAGTGTTTTTGGGCATCTTTTGAGCATCACCCGTGCCCACATGGGGCAACGTGCTTGCCCCTGTTGGGTAACGTGCTTGCCCCACATGGGCACGCTGCTTGCCCATTTCGTGACGTTTTTGTTGTCTTTGCCGATGATTGTGATTTGGCTTATCAAAGGATTAGCCCGTGATTTAGGATTCAATGGATTAGCCCGTAGGCTTCAATGAGGATGCTGTGTGGCCGTCACTTTTATGCTTTTGTTTCCATGTTCTATGATACTTCTGTGATACTTCGATGATACTTTTCTGTAAAACATTCAGAAAAGTATCATTTGGTCAAATCGTTAGTATATAAGGTCTTAGGGGTGTAATTGGAGGACAGAATGATACTATGATACTTTATTTTGAGAAAACAATATTACTCGTTGATGTAATGAGGGAGTGTGATGATTATTTGTCGTTGTAGTGTTCTTCTGCTTGGATTATCAGTACTGATACGCGGTCGTCGTAGATGTCGTATATAATGCGGTCATTTTTTCCACTTACGTAGTGTCTTGTCAGCCTCTTTGGAATACTCAATAGTGTAGATCATAGGTTGTCGAAATATCGTTGCATTTCTTCTGGTGTACTACATGAAATGGTCTCGCCATTGGCATACTCGCGACGCGCCTTGTTTATAGAGCGGTGCATGGGGGTGTGATGGTCTCGTCATCTTTGAGGTTGGCCATTCGTACGGAGGCTACACCTCGTAATAGTTTCAAAGCCTTCTTGATGTCGGCTATGAGCGCATTGTCTTCCAGTGTGACAATCATCTGTACTGGTTTGGAGTTTAATGTTGCTGATGCCATATCGTTATCATTTAGTTGTTCTTTGTTAGCAAAGTTACGAAAATATTTTGAATGTAACCATAAGCTTCTTGTCCTTTTATATTTTATTGCGTTTTTATATTATCCGTTTTAGCCCCTGTGTCCATCAGTCTGCGGCGATGGACACTATATTCTCACCGATATTATCATTCCGTGTTGCCGTTGTGTCCCCAGCCTTCGGCGTGGACACAAATCAAAAAAATGAAACACTGATATCACCGAGGAACACGGATTTGGCTTTTTCACGGATCCATTTTTTTTGAAATATTTCGTCAGTGATATTTGGATTATGGTTTTGGATTTAGCAGGATTTTGAGCACTATGGTGCTCGCTTTTTCCAATCACTTCAGCCCTCTCTCGTTCTCCCCCGTTGGGGAGATGCTGGTTACTCCGTCTTGTTGTTAAGTTACTGTAATAGGCAAATTATGATTGCAAAATCAGGGAACATGCGATGCCCTCGTAAAACGCACTGTTTATGCAGTATTGCGTACAAATTCAAGAATTTGGAAGCCATAATCTTGACAAAATTGTGATTATTCGGAGAGTATGCATATCTTTGCGATGTGACAAGAGACGGTGGTCTTTTGGTTAACCCCAAAACGTTCATCAGGCCGTTAAAAACCACTCTTCTAAATAATCAAAATCCAAGCAAGCCCTAATGACCGTTTTGGGTTAAACGGCCTAATGACCGTTTGGGGGTTAATCTCGAAGAAAAATCGTTTGGCTTTTACTTGCAACAGTCTGACGAAAGATGTATCTTTGCATTACATAAAATATGTAACATAAAACATGTAATGACTGTAAAGCGCTATGGAACGACTGAATAACCCCTTCGTGATATATGGATATAAGGGAGCGGAATACTTCTGCGACCGCAAGAAAGAAGCGAAGACCATCGTGGAAGCTCTGGAAAATGAGCGCAACGTAGTGTTGATGTCGCCACGGCGTATCGGCAAGACGGGACTTATACATCATGTGTTTGAGAACATACAGGATGCGGATTCCGCTGTGAAATGTTTTTATATGGACATCAATGCCACACGGAGCATGGAGCAGTTCGTGCAGCTCTTGGGAAAGACGGTGATTGGAAAGGTAGACACGTTCTCACAGTCGGCAATGCGAAAGATAAACGCATTTTTCGCCAGCTACAAGCCGACAATGTCGTTTGATGAGCTGACGGGTATTCCTACGTTTTCCATTACCGTGCAGCCCAACCAGAGGGAAGAGTCGCTGAAACAGATTTTTGATTATCTGCGACTATCGGAAAAGCGTATCTATATCGCCATAGACGAGTTTCAGCAGATAGCAGAATATCCGGAGGGTAGGGCAGAGGCGCTATTGAGATCATACATACAGTTTCTGCCGAATGTGTATTTCATCTTTGCCGGCAGCAAGCAGCATGTGATGACGGATATGTTCCTGTCAGCCAAGCGCCCGTTTTATCAGAGTTCGCAGATGGTGTTGCTGCCGCTTATCGACAGGCTGGAATATCAGGCTTTTGCAAATCGGTGGATGGCGAAGAAGGGGTTGTCTGTCGATGATGAGGTGTTCGGGTATCTGTATGATTGTGTTGACGGGCAGACATGGTATGTGCAGGACATATTGAACCGTCTGTATCAGAACGGCAGACCGATAACGAGAGAAGAGGTGAAGGTGGTAATAGACGAACTGGTGGATGAGCAGGAAGTGGCTTTCATAAACTATTATGAGTCGCTCACCGACAACCAGTCTGCTCTCCTGACAGCCATAGCCTGTGAGGGGAAGGTGGCATCGGTGATGTCGCAGGAGTTCTTGGCAAAATACCGTCTTCCGGCGGCAAGCAGTGTGAGTCTTGCTCTCAAGACATTGGTCAGCCGTGAGTTTGTATATCGCTACGGGGAGGCATACATTGTTTATGACCGCTTCTTCGGCATGTGGCTGCGGAAGAAACTGGCTTAATGGTGCTCCTGTCGGTGTGCTTGCGGCAGTCTGCCGTTACTTCTTGCGGTAGTATGCCCTTATGCCGTCTTTGAATTTCAGCTGCAGACTGTCTTTCATCATGAGTACAATCTCCACGGTGTCTTTCTGAGGTTTCAGTTTGCGACGCTTCTTGTTGCCGGTGTCTATCGTTCCCTCGGTGAACACCAGTCTGCCGTTGAGCACATGCCACTCCTTGTAGTATTCCGCCTGTGGATATTCCACGGGGCTCTCGCCCGTCAGACTCGTCTGCTTGAAACGCAGTCCCACGGGATCCATCGTGAACTGCTTCTTGATTTTGAATCCCTGTTCTATCGGTACCATCAGCTTCTGTATCATGGAGTCGCGTTCCGGACCGGCTTTTGGCTGCGGCATACCGGCGATGTGGGGCATCTTGCGCAGTTTCGGCATTACCTGATACACCCATGTGCCCTTCAGCTCATCGAGGTCTATCACGATGTCCGCCTTCCTCTTGTCCTCCTTGTTTATTACGATGGCGAGCTGGTCGCCGATCTTCGGTCTGCCGAACACCTGTCGGGACTGCATGGCGTCGATGATGCTGAACGTTATGGGGTCGCTGTCGTCGGTAGGCAGCACTACCCTTACGGAGTCGGTGCATCCCTCGCAGGCAAGTCCGTAGAATGTGGAGTCGCCGGGTATGCGCTCGTCTTTCACCACAGCAGGTTTGTCGTCGCTTTTCTTGTCGGATGAGCATGCTGCCGTGATGGTGAATATCGCTGCTGCTATTATGAATAGGGGTAGGAATCTCGATGTTCTCATTGTCTTGTATTTTCGTTTGTTTTCTTCTTCAAGGCAAAGATAGCGTAATTTGTGTGAAATCACAAGACAATCAATTAAAAAAAAGAGCGGACCCCGTCTGTGAGTCCGCCCCTCGTATTGTTTTTCGGCTGCTGCCATATCCGGGAAAATCAGTCATTCCGCGATATGGCGGCTGTCGTTATCTGTTGAAAGATTTGATAGCCTTTCCGTTTCTCATGAGCATCATATTGAAGCCACGCACTTTGGCGTCCTTCTGAACCTGCTTTCCGTCGGCAGTGAAACGAGCCACAACCTTGTTTGCAGCGTCGGCAGATGGTGCAGACTCCACGGCGTCGGTGTCGTCATACTGAGTGTCGAGAACCCAAGACACATATCCGCCGCCGAGCTCATCAGAAGTCTCGCCCTCTTTGTATGCGAATCCGGCGATGTAGCGACCGTCGGCAGAGATGGCAGCAGGAACGTTGAATGCACCGTTGTCGTAGTCGGCAAGGAGAGTAGCCTTAGGGAATTCAGAGGCGAGCGCCTTGATGCTTTCGTCGCCCTTCTTCCAGATGAATCCCAGACGCGGTCCGTAGAGTCCGCCATAGAATCCGATGATTGTGCCTTCGTCAGAAACGGCGGAGCCAAACACCTGGCTTCCTGAATTTACGAACATCTCGTCTTCGGCATTAGGAGTGAATAATTCCAGAGAGTCGTTCTCCGTGTTGTAGCGTGCCACGCTCTGGATGGATTCCCACCCACCGGTATACTGCTCGTAGTTTATCACCAGGTATTTTCCGTTGGCACTCATCACAGTCTGGTCGCAGCTGAATATTGTGAATGGCAATTTAGATTCCGTTGTAGCCGCAAAATACGGACGGGAGAAAGGATAAGGCATAAATGTCTTTCCGTCGCGGTTTGGAGCCCACAGCAGGGCAGGACGCGTAGCCATATCATCAACCCAATATCCGGATATTATGGAGTCGTTGGAAACCGACAGGGCAGTAGCACCGGAACTGGTAGCGCCGAGGAACTTGTCAGAAGGCTGCGGCAGGTCTACCGGAGTGCCCTCGTTGAAGATACAAGGTGTTCCCTCGAAGTCATCACCGTCGTAGTGAGCACCAACAATCAGTTTTCCGTTCGGACTGATACCCATGAAATTATACTGTCCGTTCTCGCCGAACTGAGTGCACTGCTCTGTGGCGAAATCGAATGTTGCTGCAGGACCGTTCCATCCCACAGCCACGCCATTGTCGGCCATAGACTTGATCTGTACGTCTGCTTCTGCGTCAGCGGCAGGGAAAGCCACAAACTTCTTGCTTTCCATATCGTATATCCATGCCTCGTTGACGCCAAATCCCACACCGCCAAAGAATTTGCCGTTTGGAGACAATGTTGTGCCCAGGAGCTCTACACCTTCTGGATCAGGAATTTCAGTTATCCCATTCTGTGCCATCATCGCACTGCTTGTTGCCATCATCGCAACCATTGTTAGTAAAGTCTTTCTCATATCTTTTCGTTTTTATTGTTATTAGTTTCGTATATTGTGTGCGTTTTCGTATTGCAAAAGTAATGATTATTTTGGATATACTGCAAGAAAAATGCTAAAATTTTACATATATTATCCTTTTTGTCGATAAATAGTAATTTTTTTAGGTTTGTTGGTGATATTCTATTAATAAAGTAAGGCGTATGAGATACAGCTGCTGTAACGCAGATTCCCTGTGTTGATTATCACGTTTGACCGGTTTCTTAAGAACAAGATGAGCGAAACTTCGTAATTTACCCGCAAACGGTAATAGACGGTGTTATGACAGGTTTGGACTTAAAATAAATAAATTATTTTGTATTGCTCACGATTTAGTTTATCTTTGCAATGTCAAAGGAAAGAGAATATAAGTGAAAAGAACAAAGATAAGCAATGTAGCTCTGAAATTCGTGCTGCCCGTGTTGCTCGGAGGAGTGATACTTTATTGGATGTATCGCGACTTCGACTTCAAACGCATAGAGAAAGTGATGCTACACGACATGGACTGGACATGGATGCTGCTGTCGCTGCCGTTCGGTATCACGGCACAGCTCTTCAGAGGCATAAGATGGAAGCAGACCCTGGAGCCGGTGGGCGAGAAGCCACGCCTCTCCACATGCGTCAACGCCATCTTCCTGTCATACGCCGCAAGTCTCGTGATACCCCGGGTGGGCGAGTTTACACGCTGCGGAGTGTTGAAGAAATGCGACGGAGTGTCGTTTCCGAAAGCTTTGGGGACGGTGGTCACGGAGCGAGCCATCGACACGCTGCTCGTGATGATAGTGACGGGAGTGACGCTGCTGGCGCAGATGAGTATCTTCGAGAGCTTCTTTCTGAGCACCGGAACGAGCATCGACGGCATACTGGCAAAATTCTCTGCCACAGGATATGTGGTGACGGCGATTTGCGCCGTGGCAGTGTTGGTGTTGCTCCATTTCCTGCTCAAACGCCTGTCGATATATAATAAGGTGAAGGCAACGCTCAGTGGCATCTGGCAGGGAATGCTCTCGCTGAAGAGCGTGAAGAACATACCGTTGTTCATCGTGCTCACGCTCGGAATATGGGTGAGCTACTTCCTGCACTACTATCTCACGTTCTTCTGCTTCGGCTTCACCTCGGTCATGGGAGTGACGTGTGCCCTCGCCACCTTCGTGGTGGGAAGCATAGCGGTGATAGTGCCCACGCCAAACGGAGCCGGACCATGGCATTTCGCCGTGAAGACGATGCTGCTGCTGTATGGTTCGGCAGCCCTCGGTCCCAATGCCATCACGGCAGACGAGGCACTCTCGTTTGTGCTCATCGTGCACACCATACAGACGATGCTCGTGGTGCTGCTCGGAGTGTGGGCTATGATAATGCTGAAAGCCCGTCCGCAAGCCATCTCGGAAATAGTGGAAAGGGAGGGAACGGACAGTATGGCGCAGAGATAACGAAACCGACTTTTTTTTACAACCACGCTTCTCCGCACGAAGAATGCGATGCCGGAGGAGCCTAAACTTTAAATACTATGAGTGAAATCAGAAACCTGAAGCCAGAGTGCATCTGGAGAAACTTCGATGAGCTGACAAAAGTGCCACGCCCATCAGGACATTTGGAGAAAGTGCAAAAGTTCTTGCTTGAGTTTGCAAAACGTGTTGGTGTGGAGGCATTCCAGGATGCAGCCGGAAACATCGTGATGCGCAAACCGGCATCCGCTGGTATGGAAAACCGCAAGACAGCCATTCTGCAGGCCCACATGGACATGGTGCCACAGAAGGATCTCAAGAGCACTCACAACTTCGAGACCGATCCTATCGAGACATGGATCGACGGTGAGTGGGTAAGAGCAAAGGGCACTACGCTCGGCGCCGACAACGGTATGGGAGTGGCTGCCATCATGGCAATCATGGAGGACAACACGCTGAAGCACGGTCCGCTGGAGGCTCTCATCACCGCTGATGAAGAGACAGGCATGTTTGGTGTTACCGGCCTGCCAGAGGGCGAACTCGAGGGAACAATCCTCCTGAACCTCGACACAGAGGACGAGGGCGAGCTCATCATCGGTAGTGCCGGTGGTGTGGACATCACAGCAACTCTCGACTACAAAGAGGTGGAGACCGACAAGACCGACATCGCCGTTGCAGTGACCGTGAAGGGCTTGAAGGGTGGACACTCTGGTCTGGAAATCGGTCTGGGCAGAGGAAACGCCAACAAGATGCTCGTGCGCATCGTTCGCGAGGCAATCACCGACGACGAGGCCCGTCTGGCTACATGGCACGGAGGAAACATGCGTAACGCCATTCCTTTTGAGGCTACGGCAGTGCTCACAATGCCTAAGGAGAACAAGGAAGACTTCATGGCTCTCTGCGCTGACTTCAAGGAGGATTTCATCGCTGAATATAAGGGTATAGAGGACGGTATCGACGTAGTGGTAGAGGATGTGGAGCTGCCTGCAACACAGATGCCACAGGAGATACAGGACAACATCGTTGACGCTATCTATGCCGTTCACAACGGCGTATGGCGCTACATCCCGTCTATCCCTGGAATCGTGGAGACATCATCAAACTTCGCTATCATCAACATCGAGGGTGGCAGCGTGGCATTCAAGTTCCTGGCACGCAGCTCAAGCGATAGCGTGAAGGCAGAGATCGGCGCTTCTATCGAGAGCTGCTTGAATATGGCAGGCATGAAGGTGGTGTTCAGCGGCGAGTATGGCGGCTGGGATCCAAACCCAGACAGCGAGCTGATCAAGGAGATGTGTGGCATCTACCGCAAACTCTTCAACAAGGAGCCTACAGTACAGGTGGTACATGCAGGTCTGGAGTGCAGCATGATCCTGAACAAATATCCAGGTCTTGATATCTGCTCATTCGGTCCGACACTCCGTTCACCACATACTCAGAACGAGCGTTGCCTGATTCCTACAGTTCCTATGTTCTGGGATCTGCTCGTGAAGACTCTCGAGGAAATTCCTGAGAAGTAATACTGAATCCATCATCCCCCAACTGGCATGTCGGGACACTCCATGATGCCAGTGGGGGATAACCCAATCATCGTGATTTGGGATAATCCGAAATCGGTTATCAGACCATTCGGGAACAAACAATAAGCCGTGTTGACAACTACACTCTCTGTAGCATTGTCAACACGGCTTTTGGTTTTATTCCTTGTTTTATTCTTAGCTCGTCATTTGCCTATAGGTTCCTTCCCTTTGGGAAGGTCAGGATG
>NZ_FR892616.1:0-887 GCF_000436015.1 Prevotella sp. CAG:592
GTTGCTCGCTCTTCTGCTGGAGCTGCTCATCCTTATGCTTCAGTTCCTTGTCACGGTTCATTATTGCCGTGTCACGGTCCTCTATCGCCTTGTAATATTCATCCTCCACGTTCATGTCCTGACGCATCTCGGAGTCGGCGGCAGCGGCTGTAAGACGATGGAGCATATACATCATGTCGGCATCATCCTCATATTTGTTCTCGTCAATATTGAGAACCTGCTTGTCTTCCGCATCTTTCCTCGACTGGTCGAAAACGCTGAGCACCTTCTCAAGGCGGTTGTTCACACGGCCTTTCAATCTCGGTATCTGCACAATTATGCTGTTGTGAGTGAGACTTTCAACGAACGGGTCTTCCTTGCCCTCCTCTACCACCTCGCCGTTGTAGTCGAACACGTCGTGGTTGACATAAACCACCGGCTCCTCAATGTCGCCGACTCGATGTCCGAGAAGGTAAACGGCAACCATTGGATATGCGAATCCTTTCGGCGAGTCTTTGCGGATGTTTATCTTGTTGCTGTACTGCGCACCCAGATACTGGCGGAAGCGCAGGGTCTCCGTGTCGAGCCATGTCTTCTGCAGTTCTATAAGGATGACGCGGTCCTTGAATCCCTCGCCCTCAGCATCCTTCTCCCTCACGGTGGCTGCAAAGTCAATGCGGAACATTGAAAGCGTGTCTCGTGTGGTGTTCACATACTCGTGCGGGCGCATCTCCACCTTCACCACCTCTTTCTTCAGCAGTGCAGAGAGGATGGTCTTTGATATGCGTTCGTCAGACATTATGTATTTGAACACGGAGTCGTAAATCGGATTGGCTACATGTAATATCATATACTATGGCGTTTACAGGTTATTATATTTGCAAACTTACACATTTTATGTGAATTAC
>NZ_FR892617.1:0-7194 GCF_000436015.1 Prevotella sp. CAG:592
CAATCTTCTGCAAACTTAGAGGTCATTATGTCGTTTTAGGGTAAGAAACGCCATACCTAATTGTAGGTATTTTGACAGAAAAAGGCTCCTGACTTCATAATATTTCTTAAGACGGCGAACATTTTGTTTGTTGTTCTGAACTAAATCCGTAATTTTGGATTGAATTCATAATTTCAACATTTTTATTTATATTAAGCAACCATAATTATGGAGAATAACAAAAAGAAGTATTGGGGGAAGACTATCACCTCGTTTGTCTTTGTATTGTTCACGATGCCTCTCGGCCATGCCATGATGAGAATCATGGAAGACACGATGTCTCACAGCGCCGTGAACACCAGTGCTGTCATCATGGGATTTGTAGGTCTGGCGATGGCGGTGATCGGAGTGTTCGTGAAGGGCGACACCAAGCGCACCATCTGGGGACTCTTCGGCGCACTGCTGTTCTGGACAGGCTGGGTGGAATTCATGTTCGGATATTTCGCCGCACGCTTCGGAGTGCATTACGACCTTGTAGGGTCTGGAGTTGTGCAGACCACAACGGAATACGTGAACGGCATCGGAGTGAACCATCAGATGCTAATCAATGGTGTTGACGTGAACAGCATTCCGCCTGCCGAACTGAAGGCTATGCGCGGTTCGCGTCCCGAATATCTGATTCTGCCGGCATCGTTCGGCTTCTTCGTGATGTTCATGGTGCTCTATGTGTTCAGTTCGAAGACGGGATGCCATTTCATGAACTGGCTGCAGAAAGTGTTCTTCCGCGAGAAGCGCAACGAGGTGGTGCCAAGCAATATGAGCCACCACGCTTCCATCACCACCTTCCTGGAGTTCAACCTCATCAACTGGGCGTGCTACCTGTATCTTATGTTCGTTTACGACCCTGAATTCTTTGGCGACAGCCATCCTGTCACCATCGCCAGCGCCGTGGGATGCGTCATCGGAGCGGTATTCATGTTCCGCCACCAGCTGAAACTGCGTGCCTGGGGCCCAAACATCAGAATGTCTATAGCCACGGTGATCGTGTTCTGGACTGCTGTGGAGGTGTTTGCCCGTAACGGCATGTTCACTGAGATATGGGTTGAACCGCTACACTATGTGCCTCAGATGATCAGCATCCTGGTGGTGTTTATCCTTCTTGGAGTGGGAATCGCATATAAGTCAAGGACCAAGAAAGCGAGACAATAATCCCAAAAAGGCAAATGCTATTCACTCACCCTCTTTCTGACGATAGTTCACCGGTGACATCCCCACCTGCTTCTTGAAGAATGTGCCAAACGAAGAGGCGTTAGGGAAGTTCAGTTCGTCTGCGATTTCCTTGATGCTCTTGTCGGTGGTGGTTATCAGCGATATCGCCTTCTTTGTTATCGCCTTGAAAACGAGCTGCTGCACGGTGCATCCCGACACCGACTTGACAAGCGTAGTGAGATATTTTGGCGACAGACACAGACGGTCGGCATAGAATCTGACGCCACGCTCACTGACATAATGCTGGTCTATCAGATGCATGAGCTGGATATACATATCGAGCCGCCGGCTCGGAGCATTGTCGCCATCCTTGGAGATTTCTCTGAATATGCCGCAAAGCCTGTATGTCAGCGAGAGCAGGAGCAGCCGGCGCTCGTTGGCAGCAAAAACATTGTCGTCGCTGTTGCCCACTGCCAGCAACTCTGAATATTTTGTCAGTTCGTCCTCATGCCCCGTATGCATCACCCAGCACGCTCTCGGATTGAGGATACTCATGTATCTCATCCCTACCACGGTGCTGCCGAGGATATTGCGGATGGAGTCCACCCGATAGAGGATGATGACAACGGAGCAGTCTGTGCTGTGGCTGGTGACTGAGAAGCACACACCATGTGACAGGAACGCCATCTCGCCCTTATTCACCACATAGTCCACGTCTTCACAACAAAACGAGAATTTGCCGGAAGCACACACTATGATGCCCACGTCGGCAACATGGAAGTTGTGGAAGAACGCTTCGGGAAAAGACGTTATATTACCACAAGAGCAGCAGATGTCCTCATTATTTGCCATCTGCTGCTCAAGAAGCGTTATATTGTTTTTACTGTTTTTCATAAGCCCTGGCCGTATGTTTGCGGCGAAGGTAACAAAAAAAACAGGAACTGCAAAAGAATCGTCTACTTGTCTGCTCGTCAACTAGTCAACTAGTACCCAACATACCACTCTCTCGTGTCCTTGGATATGTCTCTCTTGGGCCACGGCACGACAAGCATCAGACCGGCAAGGATCATACAAGCATATATCGTCCAGCCGGACATCTCCTTTATCGCCGACAGGGTGGCCTGCACCTGCACCTTGCCCTTGGCAGACATGGCTGCCATGTGTTGCGCCTCCGTCTCGCTCTTGCCCTGATATTGCATTCCGCGGGCGGTCATGTCATAGGTAGATGCCGTCTCCAAGTTCGTGCGATCGTAGTCGTGGGCATAGCGCGTCACATAGTATTGCTGGCGATACTGGAATACTGTCTGATACAACGCCGAACCGATGCCCGGCGCTATCACCATACGCACCGTGAGCATTATGCATACCCATGTGGACAACAGCTTATACGGCATGCGCTGGTTGGCATACACGGCGATGAGCGAATAGAGCAGCATCATTCCCGTGGCACGTATGATGACGGGCCATTTCATGCGCTCCAGCATTCCGGCGGTCTGCACCTCGAAATACATAAAAAGTGACGCGGCGGCAATAAGCATGAAGCCCATGGCGAAAAACCATTTGAAATGCACGCCCTTGTTGTTGAGAATCAGGATGATCACCATTCCGATGAAATATCCCAGCAGCACCCAGTTGCCGAGAGCGGCAATATGTATCTGGTCTGCCTTCATGCCCACGCCGACAAAGATATTGACGAGCATCGAACTGGAGTTGCATATCATCAGACCGATAAAAAGCAGGATGCCGCCCTGGATGCTGCGCGACTTGAATGCCTTGAGCATGAAATATGGCGAGCGGCGCGTCTTCTCAAGATAGAAGAACAACAGCGACGACAACACGCAGATAACTGTTGCCCAACGGATTCTGGGACTGTCATACCAGTCGTACACCTTGCCATACACCGTCACGTATACAAACGAACAGCACATCAGACAGAACACCACTACGTTGCCGAACTTGGAAAACGACAGCGGCGAACGCTTCGTGGGGTATGGATTGTATGGCATGCACAGCAGGGTGATGAGCAGTGCCACGAGTATCGCTCCCAGCATAGCATAGTATACCATCTGCCACTGGTAGTTGTATGCAAACCACGCCGTTATCCATGTGCCTATCTGTCCCAGGAGCATGAAGAAGAAATATATGATTGGCTGACTCGCCTTCTTCTCCGTGTCGAGGGCGTCCCATCCAGCCTCATCCGTGGGCTCGTTGCCTGGCGTCACGTTGCGTGTCGCCTCTATGCCGAAACCATATTTGATAAGCGTGAAGAGATTGCACATGAGCAGCGTCTGCCTCACGAAGCCCATCACAAGGCTGTTGAGGGCGAGGATAAACAGACTGTCGGTATTGGCGCAAATATAGCTCTGCACCGCCAGCAAGGAGAACCCCACAAGGCTCATCATCTTCTGTCGGCGCACGCTGACCAGCAGATAGAAGAACGGCGAGAATGCCGCCATGCCAATCGACGTGACGAAACTGATGAAGGCGATGTGTTCCGACTGGATGCCGAGCCCTCCCACCATCTCGCTGCTATTCACGGTGTAGGCACCGCTTACCGTCATGATAGGTATGAAAAGTATGACGAGGAAGGCGATGCCGAGGGGCTTCGGCACCCAGTTATAGAACGGAAAATTCTTCGGCAGATGTTCCGGCACTGCCGTATATATCTCTGCCTGTGTCATTTCTTGAGCTGTGCCTTAACAACGACCATCATTCCGGCTGCCAACTTGCTGTTGTCTGCCTTTGATATTCCTTCAAACTCTATCCTCACCGGCACGCGCTGCTGTATCTTCACGAAGTTTCCGGCTGAATTGTCGGTGGGCACAAGGGAGTATTTCGATCCCGTAGCTCCGGATATTGCCGTGATTCTGCCCTGGAATTCCTTTCCTTCAAAGGCATCTACCGTCATCACCACCTTCTGGCCCACATACAGATTCTCCACCTGTGTCTCCTTGTAGTTGGCTATCACCCACTTCTGGGTGTCGGGCATGATATATGTGATAGTCTGTCCGGCATTCACCGCCTGTCCCTCTTCCAGCGCTCTTCTGCCGAGCTTGCCGTCGCATGGAGCGGTCACCACACAATATGAGAGGTTCAGCTTTGCCATCTCCAGAGCTGCCTGTGCCCGTTCGATGGCGGCAGCGGTGTTCTTCTTGCGTGTCTGCACTTCGTTGACTCCCGAATATGCCGCTTTCTGCTGACGGCGCACGGCATCGAGCTTCTTCTTCGTGGCGTTGTATTCGGTCTCTATCTGTTCGAGCTGTATCGGTGTGGCGGCGTTGCGTGCCACGAGGTTCTGATAGCGCTGACGGTCTTTCTCGAGTTTTGCGAGGCGCACCTCAATCTCTGCTATCGATGCCTCATATACCGTTGCCGATGTCTGGGTGGTCTGCACCGAGGCGTCAATCACGTTGGCTCCAGCCATGGCGTCTTTGAGTGCCGCCTCTGCCTCCATCACGCGGATGCGGTATTCGCGGTCGTCGAGAACGAGCAGCGTGTCGCCCTTCTTCACATTCTGATGCTCCTTGAAGTATATCTTCTTGATATATCCCGAAGCCCGCATGTTTACCGGCGAGATATACTGCTCCACCTGTGCGTCATCGCTCTTCTCGTTGCTCTTGTAGTCCATGAACATGCAGCCTATCTTCACTATTCCCCATACGAGGATTGCCACGCCTATCATACTGACGATCAGTTGGCGTATGCGCTGGCGTTTGAGCTGCTTGGCGGTAACTTCATGGGTTGACTGCTGCTGGTTGTTGTCACTTGGGGTGTTTGTTGTGTTGTTTGTGGGGGTATTGGTATTGTTTGTTTCCATTTTTCGGTGGGGTTATTAGTAATTAATTAATGTAGGGCGAATGGGGCATCATAGTCACAACCGCCATTCCTGTTGTCATTTCATCAGTCTGTCCAACTGACCGGTGAGTTTTAGTATCGTCAGATTTGACACCTGGTAGTTGAAGTGGGCAGTGAGATAATTGTTCTGTGCGTCGCTCATGCTCATCTCGTCTTGCAGCACCTCCGTCATCGAGGCTATGCCCTCGCGGTATCTGTCGCTCGTCACCTTATATATATCTTCGGCAAGCAGATAGTTGTCGCGCTGCTTGGCGAAGTTGCGCTGGTTGTTAGCCAGATCGTTCACGGCGTTGGCATATTGCGTCTGCATACCCTTCAGGGCGTTCTCGTAGGCAAGTTTGGCATTGTCGATGTCCACTTGTGCTTTTCTTATCTTCGAGCGCTTTTCAAATCCGTCGAACACGGGTATGCGCAGCGACACGCCGATGCCGTTCGACTTATACCAATGGTTCGACTCGCCGGAGTGGAACCAGTTTTTCATCTTGTCTGTAAACGATGTGTATGTCCAGTTGCCGGTCAGGGCGAGGGTTGGCAGATAGCCATCCTTGGCGAGTTTCTTCTGCTGTTCTGCCAGCGTCTGCTGCTTGCGCAGGAGTTGCAGCTCGTAGAGGTTCTCGTTGAGTCCGGTGAGTGCCGCCATGTCTATCTGCTCCACATTGGCTTTCTCCACCACGATGTCCTGTTCGGCGGGATAGTCGATTACATATTTCAGCATGTTATATTGCTGTATGAGCATCGCCTTGGCATTGTCGTACTGCACGCTGAGGTTCTCCAGATTCACGTTCACGCGCTTCACGTCCACGCTCAGCGCCATGTCATTGTCATGGAACGCCTGCGTGATGTCGCGCAGTTCCTCCAGTCGTTTGATGTTGTCTTTGATTATCCCTATCTGTTCTTCGGTGTTCTGTGCCAGATAGTACATCTTGCTTATCTGCACTATCAGGTCTTCTTTTGCCTTGGAATACGACAGGGTGTTGAGTTGGTCGAGGGTCTTCGATATTTCCAGTGCGGTGAGCGCTGTCTGACTGTATAGCGGCATCTGCAGCTGTATACTCGCCGACGAATTATATTGCAGCGTCTTCGTCACGTTATACGGTTTTCCGTATGCCCTACCGTCGGTCACCGATACGGGAGGAGTGAAATTGTCGTTCAGTCCGGCGCCGATATTTATCTGCGGCAGCAGCCGGGAGCGGTTTTCACTCACATTGTGCTTTCCTTTCAGCACATTGCCCTCATACGTTTTCAGATTCAGGTTTCTCTCGATGCCCATCTGCAGGCATCTGCCCAGCGACATCGTTTCTTGCGCCATTGCATAACCGGCAAGAAATGTCAGGGAAATTGTGAACAATATTTTTTTCATACCTATTTTTATATTTCGGCTGCAAAATTACTGATTTATCGCCGTATAGGTATATTCATAAAATATCACAAGCTGTTCACATTTTCCCTTTGTCGTTTTCTATAGGAGCCAAAATTTATGGTTTTCGATACAAACTTTCCGTTTCGTTTATCCAAATCTTATGGATCTATCTACTTTTGCAGAAGCCATTTCCAGACAGGCACCACCTCTATCGTATGGCCATCTGCCTCTATTTGTGTCTGGTAGTCGCGGGTAATGATGTAGCCTTGGTAGCCGGGAAAGGCTTTCAGAAATTTGACGAGAGCTCCCACTTCTCGCTCATAGGTTGCCTCGTCATTCAGGTTATATGACACCTGGATTGCCAACCGGGCAGATGGAACGAAGAAATATTTTAAAGTATACTTTACAAAAATACAGAAATATTGTTAACTATACTTCGAAATAATTAGTAGTGTCTCCTATTCTAACAGATTGAGCAGAAAGCCATGGCCTATCAGATTATACTTCACAAACTTCGGATTAATCCCAGCACCAAGCGGTATGCCATTTGCCGCAGTATGCCATACAGGAATAATGATACCAGCATCTCTTAGCATCTCCAAAGCATTCTTGACTTGGGCTGTCGTATAACCTCCCTCAACTTGGCTATAAACGAATTTACTACCCTCAATGAAAGCTTGCTTTCTGATTGTCGAATGCAGCTTATCTTATGCAAAGATAGCGCTTTTATCTGAATAAATGCATGATGACCAACTACTATTAAAAAAAAGTCAGAGGCTTTTAGATGCCAA
>NZ_FR892618.1:0-1564 GCF_000436015.1 Prevotella sp. CAG:592
GAGGTGAATGGGATTGAGGTGTATATGTAGAGTAGCGAATTTGGCTAAAATTGTCAAATTCCTAAAAAAACAGTCTTCCTTTTAAAAGAAAAGTATTACCTTTGTTCCGAAAAAGTGGAACATGTACCACTTTTTCGGAATGGATGATAGTTAACAGAAGCACTTATATCGACCAATTGATTCGTTCTAAAGGCAACGGATTGATTAAAATTATAACAGGATTAAGACGTTCTGGAAAGTCTTTCTTGCTAAAGAAGCTTTTCCGACAGCACCTGTTGGATGATGGTATTAAGGAAGACCATATCATAATTATTGATATGGAGAGTCGAAAGAACAAGCCATTCAAAGACCCTGACTATTTACTTGATTGGGTAGAAAAGGAAATGAAAGACGATGAAACATACTACATCATTATTGACGAGGTACAGGAAGTGAATGACTTTGTTGAGGTTCTTTCCACACTCTCGGTAACTGAAGGCACTGATGTTTATGTTACAGGCTCTAATTCACGCTTCCTTTCATCTGATGTGGTGACAGAGTTCCGTGGGCGTGGTGATGAAATTCATGTTTGGCCTTTGTCATTCAAGGAATTTATGTCTGTTTTTCCTGGTTCAAAGGAAGATGCGTGGTCTGAATACATTATGTTTGGTGGACTTCCACAACTCTTAACTCAAATTGGCGATGACAAGAAATCCGATTTCTTGCGTAGGCTATACCGTACCGTGTATCTCCGTGACATATATGAGCGTAATGACATTACCTTAAAACCTGAATTTGAAGAGCTTTCAAAGACTGTGGCTTCAAGCATAGGCGCACCTGTCAATGCTTTTAATATTGCCAACACTTTCAAGTCTGTAAGCAACGTTCAGAATATCACGGACAAGACGGTTTCCGTATATCTTGGATATATGCAAGATGCTTTCCTTATTGAGAAGTCTGAGCGATATGACATTAAAGGACGCAAGTACATCGGCTCGCTATCAAAATACTATTATCAAGATATCGGTTTGCGCAACTCTATCATTTCTTTCCGACAAACAGAGCCTACCCACATCATGGAGAATGTCATCTATAATGAAATGCGTATGCGTGGTTGGCTTGTTGATGTTGGCAACGTTGCTCAAAGGGTTAGAAACGATAAGGGACAAAATATCCGTGTCACACTTGAAGTTGATTTCGTCTGCAATAAAGGTAGTCAACGCATTTATATACAATCGGCTTGGAGAATGCCTGATTCCGACAAAATGGAGCAGGAGAAACGTTCCTTGCGCTTAGTGGGTGATTCTTTCCGTAAACTCCTTATCGTTGGTGAGCATACAAAATCGTGGAGCGATGATGATGGAATTCAGATTATCAGCATCTATGATTTCTTGCTTGATTTGTCTTCGACAGATTAATATTGACTTTCACAATACAAACTTTAGGCTTATGGGAGATTATGAAAATTTTGATGCTGTAACTATTCAGCCTACCTTATTTAAAAATACATAAGACGAATGTAGCTGCTGGACTCTAACGAACGGCAGCTTAGTGATATGTGTATATTTGAGGTGAATGGGATTGA
>NZ_FR892619.1:0-171 GCF_000436015.1 Prevotella sp. CAG:592
TAGACCATGTAGCGAACTTGTCGGCAGAATCAAATGTGATATTGTATGGCAGAGCTGTTGTCTCAGGCCCTTCACTGCCACCACCGATGGTAATCTCTGGAGTCTCATCAGTCTCAGCGATATCGAAATAGCTGAGAGCTATCACCTCGTCGGTACCTGTAGTTGTGGTAG
>NZ_FR892619.1:274-463 GCF_000436015.1 Prevotella sp. CAG:592
CCTGCATCTCGAGGTCTGTAATCTTCTGGAATGTGCTTGCATCCGTCTGTGATGTGCCAAGCATCAATGAGAGTGTGAATGCGCTCGGATCAGTATTTTTCCATGTACGAGTCTTCACCTTATAGCTTTTGCCAGCCTCAAGTGTGAAAGCAGGAGAAACATAGTAGTCGTTCCATGTGTTTTCAAAGT
>NZ_FR892619.1:561-749 GCF_000436015.1 Prevotella sp. CAG:592
CAGGAACATCACTTGCATCGAGTGCTGCCCATCCTCTCTGGTTGTCGCCCAAATCTACGCTATATGGCAATGCCTTAGGACCTGGTTTGTCTTCCACGATGTCGATACCGTAAACGTAGAAGAAGTCACCGTCATCAGCGTCGAGCATAGAATGAGCATAGAGAGAGAAATAGATTGGTCCGTCCTCT
>NZ_FR892619.1:797-1532 GCF_000436015.1 Prevotella sp. CAG:592
TAGCCGTTTTGGCGCGCTCAACACCCTTATAATCGAACCAACCTTTACCATATTTGCCGAACGAGCTCGAAACGTTATCACTTATCACTGAGTTTGCCGACATGTCGGTAGCGCTCTTGCCTACCTGCACGCCACACATTGCATAACCTTTATACTGGGCCTTGATGCTGATGTAATAGGTAGCACCTGCCGTAGCGGTAAACTCTGGAGAAACGAGATAATCAACATGCTTAGAAGCAGCATCTTCTTTCATGATAGCGCACATCTTATAAGCAGCTTCTGCCTGACTGTACGCTCCCGTTCCATACTCCCAAGTAACTCCCTTCGTAGGACTGTCATCCACGGCTGTCCAGCCGGCGAGGTCGCCAGCCGTCGTGAAATCGACTGAATACGGGAAAGAGTTCTGGGCCGTTCCCGTCATCACGCCAACAAGCGCGAAGAAGAGAAGTCCGAATGTTCTTTGTAACGTCTTTCTCATAAATAAAAAGTTTAAAAATTAGTATATGTTTAAGTTATTTTCCAAATATGTCGATATGTCGTGTTTCTTCGTTATTCCATAGGGATGCAACAAGGTATGCTCTGATTTCCTTCTGTTTTCGTCTTCCTTTCTATAGGACATGCACCGTTTTTAGTTTTTTATAGAAAAACATGCAGCAATCTGTATAGTACTGGATGCAAAAGTAATAAATATTTTAATATAACAAAAAAATAATAGAAAAAATTAGAACAAAAATA
>NZ_FR892620.1:0-689 GCF_000436015.1 Prevotella sp. CAG:592
GCTGCAAAAATAAATAGATTTTTCATAACTATTGAATTTTATTATTTAGCAAGTTCACCTCTTAAATGTTTATCATCGTAATACAAATCAATTGTAGTCGGTTCAGAGACATCTGCATTGGGAACAGTAATGGTTGCACCAACTTTATCGATTGTTTCAGTAGATACATGCATAACCTCACCATTCTGATTCTTCACGACTACAGTAACATCTGTCAACAAAGAGTCAGACTTGATGATAATATCGTCACCATCTGTTGTTACATTAGGAACGCATGATCCATGAGGGACAGAAAGGTTCTTAACATCTACTAACGATACTGTTTCTTTTTGTGAGAAAACAGACAGCGGTAATAACAATAAAAAGATAGAAAAAATGATTGTTCTCATAGTCTTTCGTTTTTTGCAAAGATAAAAACGGCTGTCTGAATGTCCCAAATATTTGAACAGGAAAATAAGCGAACAGCCTGAAATGCACAAATTTTCCTTGCATTTCCACGGTTTTATCGAGAAAAGATGGCCATTATCAGGTTTACCCATCTCGGGCAAAACCTTTATGGTATAGATTCTTGATATAGATACAACATTGTCGTGTAACCCAAATCAGTCATTAGTCCGTTCAATGTAATGTTTTACAACTGATTGCAGTCTTTTGTCTTTTCAAGGCGTCTTTTGCTTGTTTTTAATTCG
>NZ_FR892621.1:0-8881 GCF_000436015.1 Prevotella sp. CAG:592
AGTAGTTATTACTTATTATACTGACAAGTCTTTTGATTTTATTATCAAGACTCCACCTGCTGCAGTTCAATTGAAAGAGGCTGCCAAAATCAAGTCAGGTTCTGCTCAGCCTAATCGTCAGAAGGTTGCTTCTCTTACTTGGGATCAGGTAAAGGTAATCGCTGAGGATAAGATGAAAGACTTGAACTGCTTTACTGTAGAATCAGCTATGATTGAACTGCTTCACTGTCGAGTCTGCAATGAGACTTGTAGCAGGTACAGCAAGAAGTATGGGTATCACTGTAAATGGGGACTTCCCTGGTAAATAATTTATAACTTCAACTTAAGAAAATGAGTAAACTGACAAAAAATCAAAAATCAGTAGCTGATAAGATTGAAGCAGGGAAAGCATACTCTTTGAAGGAGGCTTCAGAGTTGGTAAAGGAAATTACCACTACCAAGTTCGAGGCTTCTCTTGATATCGATGTGCGTTTGGGCGTTGATCCACGTAAGGCCAACCAGATGGTTCGCGGTGTTGTTACACTGCCTAACGGAACTGGTAAGGTTACACGTGTTCTCTGTCTCTGCACACCTGATGCTGAGGCTGCTGCTAAAGAAGCTGGCGCTGATTATGTTGGTCTTGACGAGTACATCGAAAAGATCAAAGGTGGATGGACTGACATTGATGTTATCATAACAATGCCTTCTTGCATGGGTAAGATCGGTCCTCTTGGCCGTGTGCTTGGTCCTCGCGGACTCATGCCTAACCCTAAGAGCGGTACCGTTACCATGGATGTAGCTAAGGCTGTCAAGGAGGTAAAGGCCGGTAAGATTGACTTCAAGGTTGACAAGTCTGGTATTATTCACACATCAATCGGTAAGATTTCATTCACTCCAGAGCAGATCTATCAGAATGCTAAAGAATTCATAGCTACTGTAATCAAGTTGAAACCGTCTGCTGCTAAGGGTACATATATCAAGAGTATCTATCTTTCTAGTACGATGAGTAAGGGTATCAAGATTGATCCTAAATCAGTTGAATAACTCTAAAAGTTTTGTAAAATGAAAAAGGAAGTAAAAGATACTATAGTTGTTGAACTTGGCGAGAAACTCAAAGAGTTCGCTCACTTCTATTTGGTTGACGTTCACGGACTGGACGCTGCCAAGACAAGCGACTTGCGCCGCAAGTGCTTCAAGAGTGAGATTCAGATGGTTGTTGTGAAGAATAATCTTCTTCGCAAGGCGTTCGAGGCTTCTGAAATCGATTTCGAGCCTCTCTACAGCTGCTTGAAGGGTAGCACAGCTGTTTTGTTCTGTAACACAGCTAATGTTCCTGCTAAGTTGCTGAAGAGCTATGTCAAGGAAGGTATTCCTACACTCAAGGGTGCTTATGCTGAGGAAGGTCTCTTCGTAGGTGCTGACAAACTTGAGGAACTTGCAGCTCTCAAGAGCAAGAACGAGGTTATCGCAGACATTGTTGCTTTGCTTCAGTCTCCTGCAAAGAACGTCGTTTCAGCTCTCCAATCAGGTGCAAACACTATCCACGGTGTGCTTAAGACTTTAGGCGAGCGTCCTGAATAAAAACAATTAAAGTCACTAACATTAACATTAAAAAAACAATAAAAATTTAGAATAAAATGGCAGATATCAAAGCTATTGCTGAAGAATTGGTAAATTTGACAGTTAAGGAAGTAAACGAGTTGGCAACAGTCCTGAAGGACGAGTACGGAATTGAGCCTGCTGCTGCAGCTGTTGCTGTTGCTGCTGGTCCTGCTGCTGGTGGTGCAGCTGAGGCAGAGGAGAAGACTTCTTTCGACGTTGTTCTCGCTGAGGTAGGTGGCGCTAAGCTTCAGGTTGTAAAGGCTGTTAAGGAGGCTTGCGGTCTTGGTCTGAAGGAGGCTAAGGAGCTCGTTGACGGTGCACCTTCTACATTGAAGGAGGGTTTGGCTAAGGCTGAGGCTGAGAACCTGAAGAAGGCTATCGAAGAGGCTGGTGCTAAGGTTGAGCTCAAGTAATTGAGTATTAAAAAATATTTAAGGTTAAGGTTCTTCCAATAGAAGAGTCTTAACCTTTTTGTGTCTTTGCGCTTCTGTTGTTAACCACCGCAGCAGTGGCTCCGGCTCTCCTTTGAGAGTCTTCTATATATTCAATGGTGGCTTATATAACGGTAACAAAAATCTGTAATGGCTTCTAAAATCGTTGATAACAGAGTAAACTTTGCCAGCATCAAGAATCCGATGCCGTATCCGGATTTCCTCGATGTGCAATTAAAGTCTTTTAGAGACTTCCTGCAGTTGGACACTCCGCCTGAGGAACGTGAGAACGACGGTTTGTACAAGGTGTTCTCTGAGAATTTCCCTATAACTGACACTCGTAATAATTTCGTTCTTGAGTTCTTGGATTACTATATCGACCCACCTCGCTACTCTATTGATGAGTGTCTGGAGCGTGGTCTTACATATAGTGTGCCTTTGAAGGCCAAGATGAAACTATACTGTACGGACCCTGAGCATGAGGACTTCGGTACTGTTATCGAGGATGTCTTCCTCGGTACGATCCCTTATATGACGAGTAATGGTACTTTCGTGATTAATGGAGCAGAGCGTGTTGTTGTATCTCAGCTGCACCGTTCGCCTGGCGTTTTCTTCAGCCAGGGTGTGCATGCCAACGGTACTGCACTCTATTCTGCCCGTATCATCCCGTTCAAGGGTTCATGGATTGAGTTTGCTACTGACATCAACAACGTTATGTTCGCTTACATCGACCGTAAGAAGAAGTTGCCTGTAACTACTCTTCTGCGTGCCATCGGTTTTGAGTCAGACAAGGACATCCTGCAGATATTCGACCTTGCCGAGGAGGTTAAGGTGAACAAGAAGAATCTGAAGGAGGCCGTTGGCAGAACTCTTGCCGGAACGGTATTGAAGAGCTGGAATGAGGATTTCGTTGACGAGGACACCGGTGAGGTTGTATCAATCGAGCGCAACGAGGTCATCATGGAGCGTGAGACTGTCATCACAAAGGAGAACATGGAGGACATCATCGACAGCGGTGCTTCTACTATCCTTCTCCACAAGGATGCCGAGTCTGCAAACAAGTACTCCATCGTGTTCAACACATTGCAGAAAGACCCGACAAACTCTGAGAAGGACGCCGTGCTCTACATCTACAAGCAGCTGCGTAATGCTGATCCTGCTGATGAGGCAAGTGCAAAGGAGGTTATCCAGAACCTGTTCTTCTCTGACAAGCGTTATGACTTGGGCAAGGTGGGCCGTTACCGCATCAACAAGAAACTGGGTCTTGATACCGACGAGGATGTTCGTATCCTGACCAAAGAAGATATAATCGAGATCATCAAGTATCTCATCCAGCTGGTTAACTCCAATGCTACAGTCGATGATATCGACCACTTGAGCAACCGTCGTGTACGCACCGTCGGCGAGCAGTTGAGCAACCAGTTCTCTATCGGTCTGGCTCGTATGAGCCGCACAATCCGTGAGCGTATGAACGTGCGCGACAATGAGGTGTTCAAGCCAACAGACTTGATCAACACCAAGACAATCTCAAGTGTCATCAACTCATTCTTCGGCACCAACCCATTGTCACAGTTCATGGACCAGACCAACCCGCTTGCTGAGGTAACCCACAAGCGTCGTCTCTCTGCCCTCGGACCTGGCGGTCTGTCAAGAGAGCGTGCCGGATTCGAGGTTCGTGACGTTCACTACACACACTATGGTCGTCTGTGTCCTATCGAGAGTCCTGAGGGTCCTAACATCGGACTTATCTCTTCTCTCTGTGTGTATGCCAAGATAAATGAACTCGGATTCATCGAGACTCCATACCGTAAGGTTGAGAATGGTGTAGTAGACCTGAAGAACGAGGATGTCGTTTACCTTACCGCTGAGGATGAGGAAGACCACGTGATCGGTCAGGGAAATGCTCCGTTGAATGACGACGGTACGTTTATCCGCGAGGTTGTCAAGTGTCGTCAGGATGCCGACTTCCCAGTCGTGCCACCGACAGACGTTGACCTCATGGACGTTTCTCCACAGCAGATCGCTTCTATCGCTGCCGGACTCATCCCATTCTTGGAGCATGACGATGCTCACCGTGCGTTGATGGGATCCAACATGATGCGCCAGGCAGTTCCATTGCTCCACAATGAGGCACCTATCGTAGGTACCGGCGTCGAGAAGCAGGTATGTGTAGACTCACGTACTATGATCACTGCCGAGGGCGAAGGCGTTATCGAATATGTTGACGCTACCACAATCCGTATCCTCTACGACAGAACCGAGGACGAGGAATTCGTAAGCTTCGAGCCGGCGCTCAAGGAATACCGCATACCTAAGTTCCGTCGTACCAACCAGAACATGACCATCGACCTCCGTCCTATCTGCAACAAGGGACAGCGAGTGAAGAAGGGCGATATCCTGACAGAGGGTTATGCTACAGAGGATGGCGAGCTCGCACTCGGTCGCAACCTGCTCGTGGCCTACATGCCATGGAAGGGTTACAACTATGAGGACGCCATCGTGCTCAACGAGCGTATCGTCCGTGACGACGTGCTGACATCTGTTCATGTCGACGAGTTCTCTCTCGACGTGCGTGAGACAAAGCGCGGTACTGAGGAGTTCACAAACGATATTCCTAACGTCAGCGAAGAGGCAACCAAGGACCTCGATGACAACGGTATCATCCGTGTCGGTGCCCGTGTAGAGCCAGGCGATATCCTCATCGGTAAGATTTCTCCTAAGGGAGAGAGCGACCCGTCACCAGAGGAGAAGCTTCTGAGAGCCATCTTCGGCGACAAGGCTGGTGATGTGAAGGATTCTTCATTGAAGGCCAACCCATCATTGAGCGGTGTGGTAATCGACAAGAAGCTGTTCTCTCGTGCTATCAAGACCCGTGCTTCAAAGCAGAAGGACAAGGTTATCCTTGCTAAGATAGACGAGGAGTATGAGGCAAAGATCGACGACCTGAAGGATATCCTCGTTGACAAGCTCCTGACTCTCACCGAGGACAAGGTTTGCCAGGGCATCAAGGACTATTCACGTGCCGAGATCATCACAAAGGGCAGCAAGTTCACCGCTACCCAGCTCATGAACATCAACTATGAGGAAATCCAGTCGAACAACTGGACTGACGATGACCATACAAACGGCTTGATCTCAAAGCTCATCACAAACTTCCTGAAGAAGGCAAAGCTTCTCGATGCAGAGAACAAGCGTCGCAAGTTCGCCATCACCATCGGCGACGAGCTGCCATCGGGCATCCTGCAGATGGCAAAGGTATACATCGCCAAGAAGCGTAAGATCGGTGTCGGCGACAAGTTGGCCGGACGCCACGGTAACAAGGGTATCGTGTCGAAGATCGTTCGCCAGGAGGATATGCCGTTCTTGCCGGACGGACGTCCTGTTGACTTGGTGCTCAACCCATTGGGTGTGCCTTCACGTATGAACCTCGGTCAGATTTTCGAGGCTATCCTCGGTGCTGCCGGAAAGCGTCTCGGCGTGAAGTTCGCTACTCCTATCTTCGACGGTGCCCACCTCGACGACCTCAAGGAGTGGACAGACAAGGCAGGTTTGCCAAACCTCGGTTCTATGCACCTCTATGACGGTGAGACAGGAGAGATGTTCGACCAGCCGGCTACAGTGGGTATCACATACTTCCTCAAG
The DNA here is from genome assembly GCF_000436015.1 of Prevotella sp. CAG:592. NCBI lineage: Bacteria > Pseudomonadati > Bacteroidota > Bacteroidia > Bacteroidales > Prevotellaceae > Prevotella > Prevotella sp. CAG:592. Next base: position 5,655 of record NZ_FR892621.1, read on the forward strand.
CTCGGCCACATGGTAGAGGACAAGATGCACGCCCGTTCTATCGGTCCGTACTCACTCATCACCCAGCAGCCACTCGGTGGTAAGGCGCAGTTCGGTGGACAGCGTTTTGGAGAGATGGAGGTCTGGGCACTCGAGGCATTCGGTGCAAGTCATGTATTGCAGGAGATTCTGACCATCAAGTCAGACGACGTAGTAGGCCGTTCCAAGGCTTATGAGGCAATCGTCAAGGGCGAGCCTATGCCGACAGCCGGCATCCCAGAGTCTCTCAATGTGTTGCTCCATGAGCTGCGTGGCCTTGGTCTGAGCGTTACCCTCGACTAATATTGCAACTCTTTACTCATACATATATAAACAAGAATTATGGCTTTTAAGAAAGATACAAAGATAAAGAGTAATTTCACGAAGATTACCATCAGCTTAGCATCGCCAGAGGAAATCCTCGAGAATTCATTCGGTGAGGTTACCAAGCCTGAAACCATAAACTACCGTACATACAAACCGGAGCGCGACGGACTCTTCTGCGAGCGCATCTTCGGTCCTACAAAGGATTTCGAGTGTGCCTGCGGAAAGTACAAGCGTATCAGATACAAAGGCATCGTCTGCGACCGATGCGGTGTGGAAGTCACCGAGAAAAAGGTACGTCGTGAGCGTACCGGCCATATCGAGCTTGTAGTTCCAGTGGCCCACATCTGGTATTTCCGCTCATTGCCGAACAAGATCGGCTACCTGCTCGGACTGCCTACCAAGAAGCTCGACTCTGTGGTATACTATGAGAAGTATATCGTTGTGCAGCCAGGTGTGCTGGCTGGCAGAATGGATCCTGAGAAGGAAGAGGAACTCAATGGTTCCCACAAGATGGACCTCCTCACAGAGGACGAGTATCTCGATCTTATGGATCAGATTCCAGAGGACAACGAGTATCTTGATGATTCAGATCCAAACAAGTTCATCGCAAAGATGGGAGCCGAGGCTATCTACGACCTCTTGGCAGGTCTCGATCTCGACTCACTCTCATACGAACTCCGCGACCGCGCCAATACCGATTCATCACAGCAGCGCAAGACAGAGGCTCTGAAGCGTCTGCAGGTGGTAGAGGCATTCCGTGGAAGCAGCAACGTGAACCGTCCTGAGTGGATGATCATGAAGATCATCCCTGTCACTCCACCGGAGCTCCGTCCGTTGGTGCCGCTGGATGGTGGACGTTTCGCCACATCCGACCTCAACGACCTTTATCGTCGTGTCATCATACGTAACAACCGTCTGAAGCGACTCATCGAGATCAAGGCTCCAGAGGTAATCCTCCGCAACGAGAAGCGTATGCTCCAGGAGGCTGTTGACAGCTTGTTCGACAACTCCCGCAAGAGCAGCGCCGTGAAGAGCGAGTCAAACCGTCCGTTGAAGTCACTCTCCGACTCTCTGAAGGGTAAGGCAGGACGTTTCCGTCAGAACCTCCTCGGTAAGCGTGTCGACTATTCAGCACGTTCAGTTATCGTCGTTGGTCCTGAGCTGAAGATGGGCGAGTGCGGTCTTCCTAAGCTGATGGCAGCAGAGCTCTACAAGCCATTCATCATCCGCAAGCTCATCGAGCGCGGCATCGTGAAGACCGTGAAGAGCGCCAAGAAGATCGTTGACCGTCGTGAGCCTGTTATCTGGGATATCCTTGAGAATGTGATGAAGGGTCATCCGGTTCTCCTTAACCGTGCCCCTACGCTTCACCGTCTCGGTATCCAGGCCTTCCAGCCTAAGCTCATCGAGGGTAAGGCAATCCAGCTCCATCCGTTGGCTTGTACTGCGTTCAACGCCGACTTCGACGGTGACCAGATGGCTGTCCACCTCCCATTGAGCAACGAGGCAGTGCTCGAGGCACAGATTCTGATGCTCCAGAGCCACAACATCCTCAACCCTGCCAACGGTGCGCCTATCACGGTGCCGTCACAGGATATGGTGCTTGGTCTTTACTATATCACCAAGATCCGTCCGGGTGCTAAGGGAGAGGGCCTTACATTCTACGGTCCGGAAGAGGCTATCATCGCCCACAACGAAGGCCGTTGTGATCTCCACGCCCAGGTCAAGGTCGTTGTCAAGGACCTTGCCGACAATGGTGGCTACGAGCAGAAACTCGTAGAGACATCAGTAGGTCGTGTAATCGTGAATGGCATCATTCCAGACGAGGTAGGTTACGTAAACAAGGTAATCTCCAAGAAGAGCTTGCGTGACATCATCTCTGATGTTATCAAGGCAGTAGGTTTCGCCCGTGCCTGCGAGTTCCTCGATGGTATCAAGAACCTCGGTTACCGTATGGCATACCTCGCCGGACTTTCCTTCAACCTCGACGACATCATCATCCCAGAGGAGAAGAAAGCACTCGTTGAGCGTGGAAATGACGAAGTACGTCAGATTACTGACAACTATAATATGGGATTCATCACCGACAAGGAGCGTTACAACCAGGTAATCGATGCCTGGACTCACGTCAACAACGAGCTCGGTGATGTATTGATGAAGCAGATGACAGAGGCCGACCAGGGATTCAACGCCGTATACATGATGCTTGACTCTGGAGCCCGTGGTTCTAAAGACCAGATCCGTCAGCTTGCCGGTATGCGTGGACTTATGGCCAAGCCACAGAAGGCTGGTGCTGAGGGTGCACAGATTATCGAGAACCCTATCTTGTCTAACTTCAAGGAGGGAATGAGCGTGTTGGAGTACTTCATCTCTACCCACGGTGCCCGTAAGGGTCTTGCCGATACCGCCATGAAGACTGCCGACGCCGGATATCTGACTCGTCGTCTTGTTGACGTTTCTCACGACGTCATCATCAACGAGGAAGACTGCGGCACATTGCGCGGACTTGTATGCACAGCTCTGAAGAACGGCGACGAGGTTATCTCTACCCTCTATGAGCGCATCCTCGGCCGTGTGTCAGTACACGATATCGTGAATCCTCAGACTGGCGAGCTCATCGTGGCTGCCGGCGACGAGATCACAGAGTCTATCGCCCAGGCTATCGAGGACTCTCCAATCGAGAGCGTCGAGATCCGTTCAGTGCTCACCTGCGAGAGCAAACACGGCGTCTGCATGAAGTGTTACGGACGTAACCTTGCTACCAGCCGTATGGTTCAGAAGGGTGAGGCAGTAGGAGTCATCGCCGCACAGGCTATCGGTGAGCCAGGTACACAGCTTACTCTCCGTACGTTCCACGCCGGTGGTGTGGCTGCCAACGCAGC